>JACPSL010000004.1 GCA_016193285.1 Candidatus Melainabacteria bacterium | reverse complement strand
GTCCTGGCGGTTTTGGACCTAATACTTCAGGAGGTCAATTCGGTCCTGGCGGTTTTGGACCTAATACTTCAGGAGGTCAATTTGGTCCTGGCGGTTTTGGACCTAATACTTCAGGAGGTCAATTCGGTCCTGGCGGTTTTGGACCTAATACTTCAGGAGGTCAATTTGGTCCTGGCGGTTTTGGACCTAATACTTCAGGAGGTCAATTTCCACCTCCCGGTGGGCAACTACCTCCTCCAGGTAGTTTCCAACCTCCACCAGGTGGTAACTTCCAACCTCCGCCTGATGGGGGTTTCCAACCACCACCACTTCCACCACCCCCTCCACCACCGCCACCACCACCTTCTCCTTAAAGGTGGTTAGTTAAAATCTTATAATCTAAAAAAGCTTTTCAAATAATCTTGAAAGGCTTTTTAAATTTATGAAATACTTTGTAACGAAGTGAAAGTAAAATATTTTTCTTTTAACCAAGCGGGTTTTGTAAATAACTTTTCATGCATTTCTTCATTCCAAAATTTAGTTTTTCCAGATGGAAGATTTTTAACTTTTTTATCTACTGGTTTGTTTGATGCTATTAAAAAAGACCACAAGCATCCTGGGTAACTGGGTACTATTGACACTACTACATCTACATACTTAAAAGCTGTTCTCATATTTTCTAAGCTGGTTTTAAATTCATTTTCTTGAATTATAAGTGAACCACTTTGACAGATATAAATCCCATCTTCTTTAAGACTCCTACCTGCATTTTTATAAAACTTTTTACTAATTAAACCTGCTGCAAATCCTTGTGGATCAGTAGAATCACATAAAATAACATCATAAAAATTTTCTTTTGTATTTTTTACATATTCTACTGCATCATTAACTTTTATTTTTAGTTTAGGATTAGTTAACTCACATGCTACTTGAGAAAAATATTTTTTAGAAATATTTATTACTTCTTCATCTATTTCTACTAGCTCAACTTCTTCAATAGTTTTATACTTTAATATTTCTCTTACTGTGCCACCGTCACCACCACCAATTACCATAACTCTTTTAGGACAAGGATGAATTGAGAGAGATGAATGAGCTATTGTCTCATGGTAATAAAACTCATCTTTTTCAGTAAGCATTAATTTATCATCCAAGAGCATAACATTTCCCATTGAATATGAATCTAATACATCTATTTTTTGATATTTGCTTTTTGATGAATACAAAGATCCTTTTATCTGAAGTGCAACACCAAATGGCATATCATCTTCAAAAAACCAACCATCTTTTATCATGTTCACTCCTTAACAATAAATATAAGTTTTTAAAAATTGTAGCAGAGAAATTTCTAATTTTCCAATTTTGTATTTAATTTAAGGAAAGTTTTTTGTTTTGTTTTTTCAATTACATTCTTCATGCATGTTTGTTTAGCATTTTTTTGTCCTAAATAATGCCCTTTTTGCTTATATGATTTCCAAACAGGTAAATTCCTTTGAAATATCATCTGAGCTATTGGTTGTCCAGCTCTTAATATTAAAGGTGCTTTACCTTGATTTGTAAGTTCTACAACTGCAACACCTTCAAAACCTGAATCAAAAAGTCCTGCTGATTCAACATATAATCCAACTCTAGCCCAACTTGATTTTCCCTGAAGAACACCATGTAATGTAGGTCCAAAATAAAAATATTCTTGTGTAGTAGCTAAAACAAAATCACCAGGCTTTAATATAAAATCACCAGTTATAATTTCTTCAAAATCTCCATCATTCATTTGAATTGCATAATGGTTTCCTAGATGAACATCTAAACTATTTGGTTGTATTGAGTCTTCTTTATAATTCTCAATCTTTAAAAATCCAAGTCTTAAATAAAGTTTTAATTGCCAGTCAACAAGATTTCCACTTGAGAAAAATAAGAAATATATTGCAAAAGAAATTAAAATTATTATTAAAATCAAGAAGGGCATATTCAATATTATATAGTAGAGACGCGGTTAACCGCGTCTCTACATTCAAACAAAATCTTTCTAATTGCCTCAACCAACAATTTATGTTCTTCTTCTAATATTCTATGTGACAAAGTTTCAGCAGTGTCACTATCTAATACTGGTACTTTTTTTTGAAGAATAATTGGGCCAGCATCAACATCACTTGTAACAAAATGTACTGTACATCCACTTTGTTTAACCCTACTTTTTAAAACTGCTTCATGGACATATTTCCCGTACATTCCTTTACCACCAAAATCTGGGAGTAAAGCAGGATGTATATTAATAATTTTCTTAGGAAATGCATTTACAAAAACTTCTGTAAGAATTTTTGTATAACCAGCTAAAACAATTAAATCTATTTCATAGCTACTAATTATTTCTACTAATTTTTTGTCAAAAGCTATATTAGTTTTAAAATCTTTTGGATTTAAGAAAATATTTTCAATGTTTTCATTCTCTGCACGTTTTAAAGCATAAGCATCCTGTTTATTTGAAATTACTATAGAGATTTTAGTATCTTCTAATTCACCACTCTTAACTGCATTTATTATTGCTTGTAAATTAGTACCTGAACCTGAGACTAAAACAGCAAGTTTTTTCTTTTTATCAGCCATCTTAAATAATTTAACTGCTAATTTCTTTTGTAATTATATGCAGAACTAGATCTTTTAATTTTGCTGCTTGTTTTTTAGAAATGTTACCTTTTTTTTGTTTTGTCTTTCTCATTTTTCCCTCCTTTGGGCAAACGCAAGATTTACCCTTACATTTATATAATTCCTGCTTTTAAAAGATCTTTTAAATCGACTATGCCTATTGGGATTCCAAAATCATTTAAAACAATTAAATCAGAGATTCTATAATCTTCCATTAATCTTAAAGCACTTACTGCTAGTTCATTTATTGTTATTGTCTTTGGATTTGTCGTCATAATTTCTTTTGCACTTTTCTTCTCTACCTTATCTTTATATTTTAAATAAGTTCTACGAATATCTCCATCAGTAATTGTGCCTAGTAATTGTTTATTCATATTTACTACAGTAGTAAATCCCAATCTTTTATTATTTATTTCTCCAAGAACTTGGTAAAAAAGAGTTTCTTCTTTAATCATTGGGATCTCATTTTGTAATCTCATTACATCACTAACTTTAATTAATTTTTTGCCAAGAGAACCTCCAGGATGAGATTTTGCAAAATCTTCTTTAGTAATGCCTTTTGCTTGCATTAGTGAAATTGCTAATGCATCTCCTAAAGCAAGCATTGCAGTTGTACTTGCTGTAGGTGCAAGGTTCAACGGACATGCTTCTTTTTGTACTTTTATAATTAAAGAGACATTACTGTTTTGTGCTAGCGTAGAACCTTCATTTCCTGTAATAGAAATTAACTTAATTCCAAGTCTTTTAATTGGTATTAAAATCTTTTTTAATTCATCTGTTTCACCACTAAATGAGAGTGCAAGCATAACATCAGAAGGAGTAAGCATACCAAAATCACCATGTGCTAGCTCTGCAGGATGAACAAAAAATGCTGGTGAACCAGTACTTGCAAGAGTAGCTGCAATCTTACTTCCAATATGACCAGATTTTCCAATTCCTGTTACAACAATTCTTCCTTTACAAGAAAGTAAAATATCAATTGCTTTTTCAAACTCCTTAGCTTGATTCCTTTCAAGATCCAAAATTAAATCTTTAATTGCCTGGCTTTCTATTTCAAGCACAAGAAGGGCTTCTTGAAGGTGTTTTGATATTGTTGCTATTTGCATATATATTATGATACACCAGATATAATTGTCTTTTCAGAGAAAGTTGTTTGAAATATTACCGGTGTATTAATACTGTTACAATAAATACTGCTTGAGAATACATTCAGCAAATCTAATATGAAACCAAGAGAAGTAGATAACACAAATAGTGCACCTATAGGGGTCTTTCGCAAAGACAGCTTAGACTTAGAAATCAAAAATCTATTTGCAACAGGGAAGGGAAAAACAAAACTTTTACGTCCAGATTCATATGGAGTATCAAGGCTTATAGGACCTATCAAAATAAATAATAAAGAAGTATTTGTTTTATGTGATACCCATAGAGATCCGTATGCAGTAGATTTATTTCAGAACTACTATGACTTACAAGCTCTTCTTTTAAAGGCACAAGCTAAAAACCATGGTTTTTTTATTGAAGGTTTAAGTCAATCATATAAGCCAACTGATGTATGGGATGTGAGAAAAGTTGCGATAATTCTTTCACAATATTATGGAATATCTACAACAGACCCATTTAAAAATTTTTTATCTTGGGAAGTTATAAGTAAACTCATTGGAGAAGGAGCATTAAGTAAACCATCATTTAATAGAGATGATATTTTAGGAATGTTGGTTTATATGGTTGTATCAACATACCAAGGTGGGCAAGGAATAAGAAATGCTTGTGAAAGTATGAATCGGGCTCAGTCTGGTCAAACTTCTGCTGAAGAATTAATTACAGCAGCACATAAATTTAATGACCTCCTTGCTACTAACTTACAAGAAGCACAAATCAGATATAACTCTTTTGTTGCATTAAGAGATAAGATGGGTACTTATATAACAGAGGTAAGCACACAATCAATCGTTAGAGAACTTAAAAGTAATGATAAAAAGAACTTGCTCTTTATATGCGGATTTTTACATCTGCCTGATGTTCTAATTGGATTAGACACAGATAGAAGTCTTGCAACATCAATAATCACTAAAAATTGTTCTCACCTTCCAAATGAGGTAAAGGATAGAATTTTTACTACAACATTATCTTCTTTAGTTACTTAAGTCTTAGGAGATTATAATAGTATTTTTAGGAATCTTACTAATTCAAATCTAGCAACTATAGAAGAGTATACTGGACTGTGGTTTAAGGATTAAACATTGAAAAGAAATAATATATTTAGGTTTATTTTTTCCTCACTTTGTTTATTTTCTATTTTTAGTTTTTATTTCTCTTTTATCTTCTTAGCTAATGGTGTTGAAGGACAAACTCAAAGTACAAATTCTTCAAGCAGTTCTAGAGTAAGAAACAAGTAGGGGTCAGATCCATGGATCTGACCCCCATTCTACTGGTCTTAACTGCTCTTTCAAGTTTAACAATACTATAAATATGGTATATTAGTATTGTTAATATATAAGGTATCAATATGAATCATTCCACAAAAAAAGCTACATTTACATTACCTATAGATATAATTCTTTTTCTTCAGGAAAAGGGAAACCAGGCTGCATTTGTTACAGAAGCTATTAGAAAAGCAAAAGAAGAAGAAGAAATAAAAAAACTTAAACAAGCTGCCTGTGAAATGAATAAGTGTAATGAGCTGTGGAAAGAACTTAAAGACTGGGATGTAACACTGGCTGATGACATAGATGATTAATCACTCAGCTAAAAAACCAAAACGTGGTGAGATTTGGGTTGTAAATCTTGATCCTACTCTTGGCAAAGAAATAAAAAAGACAAGACCATGCCTTGTTATGCAAAGTGATTTAATTAATGAAGTTTTAAGGACTACAATGGTGGCACCAATAACAAGTACAGTAAAAGAAAATTGGCCATTTGCCGTAACTTTTGAAAAAGGAGAAGGTGGTCTTAAAAATAAATCAATGGCTTTGTTCAATCAGATAAAAACAACAGATATAATAAGATTTATTAAAAAGCTAGGGAAAATTTCAGATGAAAAAATAAAAGAAGCAGAAGATGCACTCTTACTTAGTTTTCAGGTAAAGAGATAATAGAATTTCTTGTTATGAAAAATGAAACCCCCATCCTAAACACCCTCGAAGACTACCTTTCTAAAAATCCAATTCGCATGCATGTTCCGTTTCATGGTGGAGTTTCAAACAATGATATTCTTCCTAAAGAACTTTATAACTTAGATATCTCTGAAGTTAGTGGTTATGATACTCACGGTGAAGACAATCCAATATTCCAATCTGAAAAGATTACTGCCAATTTCTTCAATGTAGAACACTCGTTTTATTTAACTAGTGGTGCAAGTATTGGATTAATTGCTAGTATGGTTGCATTAAATAAATTTGGCAAGAAAGTTATTCTTGCAAGAAATGTTCACAAATCAATAATTAATGGTGTGATTTTAGCTGGACTTGAACCTGTCTGGTTAGATGTAGAGTTTCTAGATAAGTGGGGTATTTTTTCAAAAGTTGATCCAAACAAATTGTTTGAGATCACATCAAAACATAATGATATTGCTGGTTGTGTTATTGTATCTCCGACATATGAAGGCGTAATCTCAGATGTAGAGTTAATCGCACAAAATTGCCACATAAAAAATATTCCATTAGTTGTAGATGAAGCACATGGAGCACATTTATTTTTTTTGCGTACGTCGGCAATTTCGCTAGGTGCTGACCTTGTAATTCAATCATGGCATAAATCACTTGGGAGTCTCACCCAGACAGGAGTTTTGCATTTAATTAATAATAATTTTTTTTCTTACCGCGATATTAAAAGGTCTTTAGAGCTTGTTAGTTCAACTAGTCCGTCTTTTATACTTTTACTTTCTTTAGAACTTACAAGAAAATATCTTGTAGGGACGTTGCATGCAACGTCCCTACTTTTTAATAAGATAAGAAAACCATTAACTCTTTTTACAATCTCTTTAAAGCAAATTCCAGAAATAGAAATATTTAAAAATCAAGATCCTTTTAAGGTGTATATAAAACCAAATAAAATGTCAGGAATAGATTTTGCATATCATCTTTATAATAATCATTCCATAGAAATAGAAAGCGCAAATGATATTGGTTTTTTAATTTCAATTGGAATGAATTTTAATGAGGAAATAAAAGATAAATTAATTAATGCAATCAATGAAATATCGTGTTGTAGAGACGTTGCGCGCAACGTCCCTACAGAAAAATCAATAATTAAACCACAAATCAATAATTTAAAATTATCTCCTCGTGAAGCATTTATGTTAGGGTTCCAAAAAAACAAAAACATCGAATATGAATGTGAAATAAATGCACCATGTCCTCCAGGTTATGCATTAAACGTACCAGGAAATGAAAAATGAAAAATGCGATTGAACAAAAAAAATTTTTTAAATTGGTTTGCGGAGCAAGTTTTACAGATACAAAAATGATTGAAAATCTTGCATTTGTTTTTACACTTGCAGGAGCACATGTAATAGATCTTGCACCAAAAGCAGATGTAATTTTTGCAGCAAGACACGGGATAAAAAAAGCACTCAGCACTCAGCACTCAGCACTCAGCCCCCCTTTATTAATGGCAAGTATACAATTAGATCAAGATCCACATTTTCGCAAAATAGAAATTGACTATAATTTATGTGATGTTTGTGGTGCTTGTGTAAGGATTTGTCCAACTGAGGCCTTTAGGATTGAGAATAGAAACGGCGAATCGGCGAATCGACGAATCGGCGAACTTGTATACCTTGTTGAGAGGTGCTTTGGATGTGGAGAATGTCCATCTCATTGTCATGCTTCTGCTCTAAAAATGATCGACACTAAACCAACTCCAAAAGAAACTTTAAAAGAAATGATTTCACTTGGTATTACAGGAATAGAATTTCACTTTGGTAAAAATATTGAAAAGATAAAAGAGATTTGGGAGGAGGTGGTTCGTGCCATTGAGGCATGCGGTCGCATGCCTCTACTGTCGTTTTCAATCGGCAGTGGACTCTTGTCTTCTGAAGAAATTAAATATGCTGCAAATTTATGTTATAAACTAGCTGGAAAGAATATTATCTTACAATGTGATGGAACCCCTATGAGTGGGCATCTAAGGAAAAATGGGAATAATAATGACAAATCTTACATGTACGTTGCTAAAGTAATTCAGGAAGAAAATCTCCCAGTCTACTTACAAATTGCTGGTGGTACTGACGAGCATTCTTTTAAACAAACAATTAAACTTGGAATTAAAATTAATGGTGTAGCAATAGGATCTTATGCAAGAAAATTATTGATGCCGTATTTAAATGATTTAGAAGACAAAGAAAAATTAAAGAGTGCTGTTAACATTGCAAGATCGTTAGTTAATTCAGTAAACTAGAAATGCAAATGAAAAATACAAAAGAAAAAGATAATCAAGAATTTGTTCCTGCTCAAGACTTACCTTTACTTTTAAATATTCTTCCGGATAAAATCAGGAAGTCATTAGAAAATTATGATTTAAATAGTTTAATTGAAGTTGTAATGGATTATGGACGTCTGCCTGAAGCTAGATTTTTTGATGGGAAAAGAATTGATATAGAAAATGAACCAGTAACTTTAGGAGATATAAATTATGCAGTAAACAGGGTTGGAGATTTTACCTCAGACAATAGAGCTGGTATTGAAAGAACTTTACACAGAATTAGTTGTGTAAGAAATCGTAGTGGAGAAATAATTGGCTTAACATGCAGGGTTGGAAGAACAATAACAGGAACTATTGATATTATCCGGGATTATGTAGAATCAAAAAAATCTATTTTACTTTTAGGCCCTCCTGGTATAGGTAAGACGACAAGACTACGTGAGATGGCACGTGTACTTGCAGATGATTTAAATAAAAGAGTAATTGTAATAGATACATCTAATGAAGTTGCAGGAGATGGTGATATTCCTCATCATGGGATTGGAAGATCAAGAAGGATGCAGGTTGCAAGACCAGAACTTCAACATGCAGTAATGATAGAAGCTGTTGAAAATCATACTCCTGAAGTAATTATTATTGATGAAATTGGAACAGAACTTGAAGCTCATGCTGCAAGGACAATTGCTGAAAGAGGTGTTCAATTAATTGGGACTGCGCATGGAAATGCACTTGAAAATCTTTTAAAAAATCCTACTTTGTGTGACTTAGTAGGTGGAATCCAAACAGTTACTCTTGGTGATGAAGAAGCAAGAAGAAGAGGAACACAAAAAACAATTTTAGAAAGAGCTAATGAACCTACCTTTGAAATTACAATTGAAATATTAGATCACGAAAGACTGGCAGTTCATAAAGATGTTGCTTCTGCTGTAGATAGCTTGCTTAGAGGCAGAGCTTTATTCCCAGAAGTAAGAAAATTAGATCGACTAACGGGTAAGGTAGAAATAATTACTGGTAAAGAAACAATTACTTCTCAAGGGCAAATTTCAATTTCACAAACAGAGACAAAACTTTTAAAAGAAATTATAAATATTTATCCATATGCAGTAAGTAGAGGGCAACTAGAAAGAGTTATTCAAAACTTAGAACTACCAGCAAATATTTGTAAATCCCTTGATGAGGCACATGCAATCCTAGCTTTAAAAAATTATGCAAGACAAGGAGCAAAAATTATAGAACTTTCTAAAGAACACAAGATTCCACTGTATGTAGTTAAAACAAATACAATTGAAGATATTCAAAGTGCTCTTAAGGATTTATTCCCTGATCTTATTAACGATTTTATTACAGGTAAAAATTTCCAAAGCAAATTTGAACAAGATAAAGATACTGCTCTTGAAGAAGTTCATAAAGCAATAAATACTGTAATGGATACAGATAAGGCTATTGACTTAACTCCAAGAAGTACACAAATCAGAAAACTTCAGCATGAATTAATTGAAGAATACAAACTAGACAGTTTAAGTATTGGCCAAGAACCAGCTAGGAGAGTAAGAATCTTTCCACCACCAAAGCCAGGGGATGTCACATAATTTTATTCTAATATAGGAACACCAACAGCATATTCTAAACTTGCAAGTGCAATTTGATAATTAAGCAGATTCTCTAAATATTTTTGTCTTAAGTCCCTGTTTTTTTGTTCAGCATTTAATACATCAGTTAGTGTTAGTCTTCCAATCTCATATCCTTTTTTAATTGCTTCTAATATGTTCTCTGAACTGGTTAAAAGCTTGCTTTCAAATCTTTCTATTTGGGTTTCACTTAATTCTAAATCCACAAGGGCACCTTTAACTTCCATATTGATTTCATTTTCTATTCTTTTTCTTTCTTTAGCAAGATATTCTATTTGTGCTTTAGCTTCTTTGATCTCGCCTTGTTTTCTGTTAAATAAAGGAACTTCAAACTGAGTTCCAAAATACGGACCCCAGACACTGTCACGGAAGCTTGGTTTTGCAGGTCCACCTTCAATATATAAATTAGGTACTCTTTCCCACCTTGCTTTTTTTAATTTTGCTCTTGTAATTCCAAAGTCTTTTTCTAAAATTGCTGCCTCTAGTCTTTTTTCAGTTGCTTCTTCTATAACCTTTTTTAATGGTTTATAATCCTTAGTAAAAATTTTTGGTTTTAGGGATTCTGGTCCTTCTACTTCTAGTTCAGTATCTTGCTTCTGGCCAAGAATCCCTTTAAAGTCAACTTTAGCTCTTTTTAATTTTTTGTTAGTTTCATCTAAGTCATTTTCTGCACTTAATAACTCAATATTTGTTCTGTCTACATCTAGTCCAGATGCACTTCCTGCTTGATATCTTTTTTCAGAAATTTCAAGAAGTGATTTATAAAAATCACGTCTGCCACTAGCTAAGTTAAACAAATTTTCTGATATGGATAAATTTGCATAAGCAATGTGTGTTTTAGCACGAGTTTCCCATAAAACTTTTGCAATTTCAAGTTCTGTTTTTGAGATCTCACCTTTTGCAATTTGAATTCTCCAATAACGTTTTCTACCAAGTTCAAAAGTTTGACCAAGTTGACCAGGATGAGTTGATCCGCTTTTTACAAGCTCTGTATTTGCACCAATGACTGGATTGGGAATATATTTTGCAATGATTAATTTTGCTTCTGCTACTGGTAATGTTGCAACTATTGCCTGCACTTTTGGATTATTTTCATTTGCAATCTCTAAAGCTTTTTTTAGTGAAATTTTACCTTGTGGTTCATTGTCTTTTAATTGGATAAAATTATCTTGCACATCTTTTGCATTACAATTTAAAAACTGAAAAAATAATAATGCTGATATTATCAATAAGTAAAAACAATTTTTTTTAGTAAGCATAAATTTTTCTTGTCCTTACAAAAGGACGTTGGTGTAAACCTTTTTGATTCTTATTACATCTAGGTGTTTATGTAATAATATGAGCTGGGTATTTAATACTTACAACCATGAGAAAAACTTTAGTTTTTTTAGTATTAATTTTTCTTTTAAGCAGCTGCTCCTTTAGTAAAGATAAAAGTCAGATTATAAGAAGAAAAGATACAAACAATATTGTAAACATATCTAGTGAGGCAATAAAAAACATTGGAATTATGGTTGAGCCTGCTGAAATTAAAAAGGTTAATTTTCACCTTCGATATAATGGCATAGTAAAATCTATTCCAAGTAAAACTTTTTATATTGCATCTCCAGTAAAAGGAAAAATTTTAGAAGTTTTCGTTGAGCCAAACCAAATAATTAATAGTTCTACCAACTCTTTACGGTTGGGTTGAAAGTAAATTTGAAGGGAAAGAAGAATTAGCTTAATTATTAAATCATAGTTAAGTTAGTCCCTAACCATTGACAGATAAATGCTTAATTTGCTATGTGTAAGTTATAATTCATCAAAGCCAAAATCCTTATGACAACATCTTTTCAAATAAAATCAATAGCTCATAAATGCTGGTATGTAACTTCAAGCGACCTTGTAAGTAAGCTCTTTAAAGGGCCGGTTAGTGAAAGTACCGTGAGAGAAGTATTAGAAGCCACACCTGAGATAAAAGACTTATTGCCACCTGATGAGGATAAAAAAGCTCAAGTTTATTCATCAGTTTTCCAAGCTTTGCAGGAGCGCATAGGAGTATTAGATCAATTACCTGCTTTTATAGAGAGTCATGTACCTCAACATGAAGATCCAGCACTACAATTGGCTACAGCTTGGAATTTTTTAGAACAAGTAAGGCAGCAAATGGAAGAATCTGTTATCCCTCCTCTTGAAGTAATGTTAACAGGTGACATTCAACAGTATAAGAACTATCTGGCTGATGTGATAAGAGATGACTCACTGAGAAAAGAAATTCCATTTGAAAGACTTCTTGGAGAAATTATAAAAATTGTTGGGGATAAAACAACTAAAGAACAAAAAACACAGTTTTTAGATAGGCTCAGGCAAATTTTTTCTGAAGACCTTCCTACAGATAGAAATAAAATGTTATTAAGATTAAAAGAAATCATATGGACCCTAAATACTTTTGCAGAACAAATAATACCCACCTCTGACAAACTAAGAATCTTAAGAGTTTTAGATGAAGAGCTAGAACAAAACCCAGAGTTAATGACTTTATATAAGCAACTAGATGGAGATGTTGACAAGCTCATAACAACAGTGTTCTTAGCTTATGGTGCTAGTTCAGTAATGAAGAAATTAGGCCAAGATTCATCTCCAAGAGATTTTTATCCTATAAATTGAATACCCTTATGGAGGATAATTTACGATTTAAACTAAGGATGTAAAGTCTGCATTGTATTTTTACTGCAAAATAAGCTAAAATTATGCGTTTAAATTAAGATTAATGTAATGTGGGTATACTTTAAGTGTATACTTCGTCTACAATAAATGTTTTAGAGCCCCTTATAGTGAAAGCAGGCTTCATGCCTTGAGATTATTCAGTTAATCCTAGCTATAAGGGGCTCATCTTTTGTGGATGAAAAGGATTTTTATCTTTTGTGTAAATATTTTTCCAGCCGTTTTCTTTTCCAGCATTTTTTGAATCAAAGATATCCCAAATTAAACTATATTTTTCTTTTATAAACTCAAGGTAATTATAATCATTTGTTGTAATAGCCCTATAAATTGCCCAGTTCATATAATCAATAATTTGCAAGCACGGTTCCTGTGAGGATTTTTGAATTGTTACTTTTATTTTAGCTTGGCTTTCGACATTCCATTTTTGATTAAAGCTACTAACAGCAAGATTAATGGCATGTCTTAAATGATCTAATCTTTCAGAAGAACCTCTTTTGCTAAAAAATATGTCATTTTCAGTATATCTATGTAAGCTTCTTTCAAAAAGCCTGGTTACGAGATAATCATAAAACTTGTCTGGTTTACCTTCAAATCTATTATTTAAAAATCTATCTTTATTTTTCCTGGCAATTATTATTTGACATCTAAAATCCAGTCCTTTTATTAATTTAAACATCCGCTCTCTTATTTCTGGACGGTCATCTTTTGCATGAAAGCCTTTATTAATAGTCTCTTTAAAAGAGCAAAACATAGAAAGATAGCTATCTTTTTTTATTTCTTCCAAAAGATTTGTTATTGAGCATCTAATTAGACTAGGTTTAGTAGTTTCAATAAAACCTATGAGCAGTATCTTAGAGCAACCTTCTTGACCAACGATTAGTTTCCCATATTTGTTAAAGAAAACCGCGTCACCAGATTCATCTACAAAAAAGGATACTTTTCCTTCTTTTACTTTTTGTACCATGATTCAGTTAATTATAAAGCAGATATGAAAACCTTTTGAGGATTTACGTTTATTTATGCTTTACTCAAACAAAAAGACGTTGGTGTAAACTTTTTTGATTCTTATCCGAAGATTTAGTCTTATTGAAGAGGTTCTGGCTCTTGTTCTCCTACCAATGTATAAATTGATCCGCCATAAGCTTCTATTATTTCAGAAGCTTCAATTGTTCCACGAGTAGGTTGTGTAAAACTACTGGTTGAATTATCAATTTCTTGTTGTGTTATGTCTAAAACTGTTTGTGGGAGTTGTGTTTCTTCTTGGAAGAATTCATTAGCTATAATTACTGCGTTGTCTGTGATATCACTAGTGGAATTATTTTGAAAGAGCTCAGCTAGTTCACTAGATTGTTGAACAGGATCAAATGACGGTAAAAAAGTAGTAGGTTCAGATAACTCGGATTCAACTGGATCCAATACAAATAAAGTTCCTTGGATGTTGGCAAAATCACCTTCCCCAACAAAAATCCCTAGATTACTAGCGTGGGTTACCGCCTCTGCAAATGATGAAGGAACTAATCCAAACTTTCCATTTCTTGGTGGTATTAATCCCACTAAGGAAGTGCCATCATATGTTTCTGTTGCAGCAGTAGCTTCTATTGTGCTATCTATAACTGCACCTGCTTCTGCAACTACTGGAACACCTCCTGAACTACTAGCTCCTTCTAAAATACCTCCTGAAGCAACATGGATTCTGGTACTGGTTGAAGGAAGTGCCTTCGATAGTTCCTGCCAGTCAGCTGTTACACCTGGTGGAATTGTTACTTCTCCAATATTAAATTCCGCATTGGAACTAGCATAGCTCTCTAAATTTGTTAGCACGTCTCCTACTATATTAGAATCTAATGAAAGTACTGGTAAGGTGCCATTTTCTTTCACTTCGTTAATTATTTCTTGTTCGTTAATATTACTAGCAGCACCTACAATTGCACCAGCATCATTAAAAGCTTCTGCTTGTAACTCTATTGGAATTGGAGCAGGTAATTCACTTGGATCTGTAAGTAGTGCAGCATGAGTGTTAATAGGTTGTTTGGAAAAATCTTGAGCAACTTGTTCAATTGGTAAGCTACTAGTAGAAGGAGCTCTCCAACTAATTTCTAGTGCATTACTAACAGCTTCTTGAGGCTGTACATTAGACTGACTAGCAATGATTGCATTAGTTATATCGTTTACATGTACTTGGAGAAATGTTGATAAGAAACTTTGTTGTTCAGCTAAGAGATTAGAAAGTTGTAATATTTCTTGTGTTGCATTTAATATTGCTTCATATATTTCAGAGGGTGAAAAATTTACATTTTGGTCTTCAAGGTAATCACTTGCAGCTGCTGTAATTACTGTGGCACCATGAGAAGCAATATCAATATCTCCAATATTAGTAACATTGCTTCCTTCGTTCTCATCATCTATTGATACTAAGCTTGTTAAAACTAAATCTGTTTCACCAGTAGGTCCTTCTACATCATTTGTAAGTGCTTTAACTACAAATTCAGAACCTGTTCCTTCAGGTGGCACTTCAGTTATTATATTGTCGTATTCAATAAATGTTTCTCCATTTATTTCTGTAACTTCTCCATCTACTGAAGTTGCAAAACTATTAATTGGATTTTGTAAATCATCTATGCTATATACAGCAACAGTTACTTTTGGAATACTTTCTTCACCTTCAATAGTCTCCTGATTTTTATAAATTCTTTTAAGTTTTTCAGCTCTTTTTTTAGATATAGGGATTTGCATCCTGCCAATAACTAATCTTGGAGCTTTAAATTTTACTAGTCCTTTTATTTTTTTTGAATTACTTGTTGCAATGATTGTATATTTTCCACTTGGCAAAAGATTAGGTGGCCCAAGCTTTGCTAAATCTATTTGCAAAGAACCATCTTCATTAAAAGAGCCTTTTAAACTTGTTGCTTTGCCACCAGCTAACGTTTTCTTTGAAGGTTTTATACTTACAGTCTCGCTAAGATTTAAATCTTTTGCATTTTTTATTACTAGTACATTCCTTTCTCTATCTACAACGCTACCATTTATAACTAGTGGTTCAATTAAAAGTGAAAGCTTCTCTCTTTTGGCCAAAGACATATGAGTACTTTGTACTAATAACAAAAAAGATAAAAACAATGCTAATTTTTTACTAATTTTCATCTAGCTAAGATAGTTTTACCCATTTATATTTTTTTTAGTACTATTGTAAAAGTGTTCAGGGTTATCTCTAATGCATACAAAGACCACCACAAATGTTTATAGCTTGGCCTGTAATAGCACTTGCATAATCACTAGCAAGATATAAAGCAAGATAAGCAACTTCTTTTGGGTGAACATATCTTCCAATCGGGACTGCACTTAAACAACTAGTTTTTAATTCTTCTTTTGGAATATTAAGTAACTTTGCATAATTTTCATCATGAACAATATTTTCAGCCATTTTAGTTTCAGTCCAGCCTGGACATATGCAATTTGCTGTAATGTTTTCTTTTGCGATTTCTTGTGCAAGAGATTGAGTAAAACCAATAAGGCCAAATTTAGATGCTACATAAGCACTTGAGTATGCATCACCCAATTTCCCGCTTATAGAAGAAATATTAATTATTCTCCCGTATTTCTTCCTTATCATTTCTGGTAATGTTGCTTTTGTACAATACATTGCACCATTTAAATTTGTTTCAAGAAGCTCTTTCCATTTTTTAGTATCCATGTCGGCTATGCTAGAAGTAAAATAAATCCCAGCATTATTTATAAGCACCTCAATATGCCCAATTTCTTTAAATATTTTTTTAACTTGATCAGGATTAGAGACATCTAAAACGTAATATTGGGCAGGTTGACAACTTGCCCCTACAGCCGTTAAACGTTTTATATTTTCTTTTAATTTGTTTTCGTTTCTCGAAAGTAAAATTACAATAGCACCATTTTCATAGAAAACCTCTGCAATTGCTTTACCAATACCTTGACTTGCACCTGTTACTACTACTACTTTATTTTTAAAGTCAATAGAAAACATAGTGGTATTGTATCATTAGGAGACAAAGAAGGAAAAATGGCAAAGAGTGTTTTACAAACTGCTCCAGTGCAAGCAAGTGAAATCATTGATCTTAAAATCGACTCAATGGCTTATGACAATTCTGCTTTAGCTAGATACAAAGATTTTGTAATTTTTGTAGATCGTGGTGCACCAGGCGATAAAGTAAAAGCAGAAATTACAACTCTAAGATCAAATTATGCTAGAGCAAAAATAATTGAAATAAAAGAATCAGATCCAAATTATAGAATAGAGCCGCTATGTAAATTATTTAAAGTTTGTGGTGGGTGTCAATGGCAACATTTACCATATGAGAAACAACTTGAGCAAAAAGATTTATTGTTAAAAAATTTATTTTTAAAATTAAATTTAAAGGAAGAGGTTTTAAAAAATACAACTAGTGCTGATACACCATGGAATTATAGAAATAAAGTTCAGTATCCAGTAGAGACGCCCCACTGGAGCGTCTCTAGAAGATTAAAAGCTGGTTACTTTGAGTGGCATACAAGAGATCTTGTAAATGTAAAATATTGTCCTATTCAACATAGTCTTTTTGACAGGATAGTTGAAACAATTAGAGAACTTGCTACTAAGTATAGAATTATTTCATATAATGGCAAAACAAAACAAGGATGGTTAAAACATATATGCATTCGTATTGGATTTAATACCAATGAAGCACTTCTTACACTTGTTGCAGTAAGTGAAAAATTCCCACATTTAAAAGAATTTGCAAAAGAGATAATGAATAAACATCCTGAGCTTGCTGGGGTTTGTATAAATATCAATAAGAAAACTACAAATGTAATTTATGGTGAAAAGACAATTGTCTTAAAAGGCAGAGGATATATTTTCGAAGAAATCAACAGCCTTAAATTTAAAATATCAGCTACAAGTTTTTTTCAAACTAATACAAATCAAACAATAAAATTATTAGATGTTATTAAAAATATGATTGATGGTGGAAATATTCTGGATGCCTATTGTGGCGTGGGTTTAATATCACTGTCACTGGCAAAATATGCAAAAAAAATTATTGGAATAGAAGAAATAAAACAATCAGTTGATGATGCAATATTTAGTGCAGAGAAAAACAATATAAAAAATGTTTTTTTTATTCCTGGAAGGGTTGAAAATAAGATAAAGGATGTAATAGAAGAAGAAAAACCAGAAATAATTATTTTAGATCCGCCACGCATAGGTTGCAATAAAAAAATTCTAGAAAATATAATTAATTCTAATGTAAAAAAAATTATTTGTGTGTCTTGTAATCCATCTACCCTTGTAAGGGATCTAGAAATTTTAAATAATGATTTTCAAATCAATTTAATTCAACCAATTGATATGTTTCCACATTCATATCATATAGAGTGTGTAGCATTATTAGAAAGGTAAATTATATTTTACAACCACATGTTGGGCAAAGTTTTACATTAGGGTTTTCAATATCCTTCGACCAATAATTATCAAAGATTAAAAAATGACAATGAGGACAATGAGTCATTTTTTTAAGAATCTTTCTAATTTCATTTGGATGTGGTGGTTCATATGTTTTTTCTTTTGTCTTCTTTGGTATTAAAAAAGTAAGCATGTTTAACTTAGACTTTTATCTAAGTAGTTTGTGCCAAAAGACACCAAATCTGGTAATCTTTTCATATAGGAGACTTAAAGATGTTTCAAAATGCATATATAGTTGATGCAATTAGGACACCAATAGGTAGAGGGAAAGAAGATTCGGCCTTTTCAGAAGTTCATCCGGTAGATCTTGGCGGAGTACCTGCAAAAGAACTTTTAAAAAGAAATAATTTAAAACCAACAGATATAGAAGATTTAATTTACGGTTGTGTTAGTCCGCTTGCTGAGCAAGGTTTAAACATTGCAAGGTTGATTGCCATTACTTCTTTAGATATAACTGTTCCTGGAGTTCAGTTAAATAGAATGTGTGGTTCAGGTGAGCAAGCTGTTCATTTTGGTGCTCAAGCAGTTATGTCTGGAGCATATGACTTGGTTATTGCTGGTGGTGTTGAATGCATGGGTAAAGTTCCTATTGGTTCTGATGGCTTACCACTTCCTGGAAAAAACAATGTAACTTTACCAGAAAGTTTTTTAAAAAACTATAAAGCAAATCCAATGGGAATCTCAGGTGAACTTATGGCAGAGAAGTGGAAATTAAGCAGGAAAGAACTTGATGAATTTTCATACGGGAGTCACATGAAGGCAGCAAGAGCTAGAGATACAAAAATATTTGATAAAGAAATTGTTCCTGTTCAAACACCAAAAGGTTTAGTATCAAAAGATGAAGGAATAAGATCAGATACAACTGTTGAAAAGATGGGGACACTAAAGCCAGCTTTTAAACTAGATGGTGTAATTACAGCTGGTAATTCAAGCCAAGTAAGTGATGGTGCTTCTGCACTTCTTCTTGCAAGTGAAAATGCAATTAAAAAACATAACTTAAAACCAAGAGCAAAGTTTATTGATTTTGCAGTAGTTGGAACTGAAGTTGAGCTTCAATTAACAGGGCCAATTTATGCAATTCCAAAAGTTTTAAAAAGAGCAGGCCTTGAAATTAAAGATATTGATCTTTTTGAAATCAATGAAGCTTTTGCATCAGTTGTTTTAGCTGCTCAAATAGAATTAAAACTAGACTTAAAAAAAATTAATGTTAATGGTGGTGCAATTGCTCTTGGTCATCCACTTGGTTGTAGTGGTGCAAGGCTCTTAACCACATTACTTTACGAATTAGAAAGAAGAAATTTAAAAAGAGGCATTTCAAGTCTGTGTATTGGATTTGGACAAGGAATTGCTGCTATTATTGAAAGAGTTTAAGTTAAAATAGATTAATATGCACATATCAAGAATGAACTTTTCAACTATACCACCTATGAACCCTGAAGTTCAAAAGATGGTTCTAGAAATCAAAGGATTTCTTTCTAGAATAGGTGATTATATAGGGCAGCATGATGATAATAAAGCAATAGATGAAGTAGAAAAATTTAAATCTTTTTTCAGGAGAAATCGTTTAGATTGTAACAAAGCTAAAGTAAAATTCAGAGATGGTCAAATATTAGTAAACAATAAAGTACTTGACGGGCTAGAATTCATAAAAGAAGGGCTTCTTTATAAAAGAGTTCTTATACTTGCCTCATTCCTTAGAAACAACCCAAACATTAATAGTGAATTGGGAAGAGTTCTGTTAAGAACTTTAGAAATAAGAAAGGATGAGAGAAATCATGTTTTATCTGAAGCTAGGAAAATCGCAGAGAAATTAACTAGTGGCCACAGTCTAAGAATTCATTTTGAAGAATTTGGGACTAGCATTAAGTTTTTCACTGGAAAGGTTTTGACTAACCAAGACTTAATTATCTATAAAGATAAAACTTTAAATCAGTGGGTAGATGAACTTAAAAGGGTTGCTGCTCAGTATGTTGCTTCACAAGCTGAATACTTTAAAAAACCAACAGCAGTTCCTAGTCAACCTCCCTTGGCTAATCAAGAAGTAACAAGTCAGAGAACTTTAAATAGCCAGATGCATGCTGGCACTATAGTAGTGTCTTCAAAAGAACCTCAACCATTGAGTGAAGATGAAATAAATGATTTAATTGCTCAAAAGTACAAAGAGAAATCTCAATTCCCTTTTAGCTCACTTGATCAACTTTTGGGTGCAATGTTAGCAGATTTAAATAAGATAAGGGCAGTTAGAGAACTAAATCTTGGAGCAGATGAGCTAAGGCAAAGATTATGCACTATGGGTGATAGTCAAGTAGAAAGTAATAAACCTAATGACAATAAAGAAATTACTGATGGAAGTCATAGGCCAGATAAAGTAATTACGAAACTATCTTGCCCACTGCTTGATGAATTAGGATTTGAATATGAAAAAGAATTCCCAAGCACAAAAACGATAGCAAAAAGATTTACTAATGGAAGTATTAGCAAAGAAACATTAATGAGATTACACGATAGTTTTCATCACCTTAACAGTGATCACTTTTTAGAAGTAGAAATAATTTACTCAGATGGAACTAAGGAGTCTAGGAATTTACATCCTGCAGAATGTAAAAATATAGTAGATCAAATAAGAGAAAAAGGATCTAGTGATTTTCAACTAAGGCCAGTTCACTAGAACTGGTTTTAGCTTTAAACAATTCATAATATCTTTTATATTGACACAGCTCATCTGAGCTTGGTGGAATAAAAAAAGCATCTTGTAGATTTGAACCACCTATCCAGTTCTGGCTCTTGCGTATTTCACCCGGATTTTTATATTTTCCTCTTACACCGGATAATAATTTTTCATGTGTTTCTTTTATAAGACGCATTGACAAAGGTAGTTCCTTGAGTTTGGCTATTGCAAAGTTCATTGCTTTTATGTAATTCTGAACCTCTGTCCAGTCATCTCTTTTTTCCGGGTCTATTTCTTCTTTTAGAAGAATGACTTCATCAAGATTGGTTTTTGTACCTTCTATTCTGCTTGAAGTATTGGCTTCTTTTATGATATGCATTTTTATAAAAAAGTCTATGTCTGGTATTAGATTTGAATATGCATTTAATTCTCCAAGATATCTGATTGCTTCTTCAAGCAAAGTATTTATTTTTTTATCCTGCCAATTGAAAGGTTTATTTATTAGAAAAGGACTAAAACTTTTGTATTTGTACTGATTTTTATAAGTTCCTGATTTAAACTGTGTATTATTCATGGATTTGTAAACTCTACAACTTTTAATATAATATTGTATATTAAAAGTTAGGCGGCTAATTTTTAATTAAATAATCATTAATTTCACTATACCTTCAAAGACCTTATAATAAATTCAGTTGTCAGGCCTTCTCCTTCTTCAATAAGTAAATTCGATGATTTAAAATTCATATCAGTATTGAGGGTCTAAATAAAAAATTAAACCAAAGATAATTCAAACAGCTTTCCTACATTCTTCTTTACTGCATCAGCACTTTTCTTAAGTGCATCTAATTCTTCAGTAGCAAGTTTAAGTTCAATTATTTTTTCAATCCCATTTTTTCCAAGTATTACTGGTACACCAACAAAAACATCTCTTAAACCATACTGCCCATTAAGATAAGCAGCCACTGGAAAAATTCTTTTTCTGTCCTGAACAATAGCTTCTACCATTGTTGCAGCAGAACTTGCAGGAGCATAATAAGCACTTCCTGTTTTTAAATAATTTACTATTTCAATTCCGCCATTTTTTGTTCTTTCATTTATTTCATTGATTTTTTGTAGTGGCAGAAGCTCAGTAATTGGAATTCCAGATACAGTTGAAAATCTAGGAAGTGGAACCATTTGATCTCCATGTCCTCCAAGTACCATTGCCTGGACATCTTCACAAGAAACATTTAATGCTTCTGCTATAAAAAACCTCATCCTTGCTGAGTCTAAAACTCCTGCCATTCCAAAGACTTTACTTGAAGAAAACTTACTCTTTAAATAAGCTAAGTGAGTCATTACATCAAGTGGATTTGAAACAACAATAATAATAGAATTAGAAGAGTACTTTACAATTTCAGCTGTAACTAAACCAACAATTTGTGCATTTGTTTTTAAAAGATCATCACGAGACATTCCTGGCTTTCTAGCTATACCTGCAGTAATAACTACAACATCTGAATCTTTTGTCTGGCTATAATCATTTGAGCCAATAATTTTTCTATCGTGAAGTTCAACAGGTCTTGCTTCCATAAGATCAAGTGCTTTTCCTTGAGGAAGACCTTCTATTACATCTACTAGTATTACATCGCAAATATTTTTTTCAATTAACCTTTGTGCACAAGTTGCACCAACATTTCCAGCTCCAACAACAGTAACTTTTGGATTTTTTAATGACATTTCTTTTTACCTCTTTCACGTCATTGCGAGGGCTTTAGCCCGAAGCAATCTCGCAAACTTTTTCACATTATACATTTACTATTTTACCAAGAATAGTCTTTGTCTTAGCACCAGTACATGAAGGAATATTATTTGTTTTACCAAGATGACAAGTGTAACCAAGCAAAGCAAATAATATTGCTTCTTTATATTTATAAGGTAAACCATATTTATTGGAGGTACAGAATTTTGTATCTGGCAATAGCTTTTTAAAATGCTTAATTAATGTTTTATTTCTAACCCCGCCTCCTGAGATTACCAATTCATTAATTTTGTATTTAGGAGAAATAAAATCTTTAAGTGCTTTTTCAATAACCTTAGCACTAAAGTATGTAACTGTAGCAATCTTATCTTCTTTCCTTTTAATTTTAGAAAAATATTTTTTTATAAATACTTCATTAAAATATTCTTTTCCAGTGCTTTTTGGAGGTTTCTTTTTAAAGTAAGAGTCTTTAAGGGCTCTTTCAATAAAATTAAAAAATATTTTCCCCCTTGTAGCAATATTTCCATCTTTATCAAAACCTTTTTTAAAATATTTTCTTGAGATTAAATCTATAAGTGCATTCCCAGGACCAATATCAAATGCAATTGGAGTAATGCTATTGCCAACTACAGTTATATTGGAAATACCTCCTATGTTTAAAACTGCTTTTATATTTTTATTATTGTTGAAAATTACCCAGTCCAAATAGGGCATAAGTGGTGCACCTTGCCCGCCTGCTGCAATATCTGCTTCCCTGAAGTTTGAAATTGTTTTAATGCCAGTTCTCTGAGCAATAATAAAACTCTCACCAATTTGAAAAGTAGATCTAATTTTATAAGAAGCTATTTTTTCAAAATTAGGATGATGGCAAATTGTTTGCCCATGAGATGCAATAAGTAAAATGTCTTTAGGTTTTAATTTATTTTTTCTAATTATTGTTAAAGCAGCATTTGCAAATATTTCACCTAGTAAAAAATTTAATTGTGAAATTTCCTGTAGAGACGTTGCGTGCAACGTTTCTACATTGATAAATCTTGGATATTTTAAAACAATTCCATCAACAAATATTGGTTTTAGATTGTTTTTTCTAAACCTAACCAAAGCAACGTCCACACCATCCAAAGATGTGCCTGAATTTAAACCTATTACGTATTTATTTTTCATTTGATTGAAAGAAAATTACTTAGTAGTTTGTGCCCATGCTGGGTTAAAATTGATTCAGGATGAAATTGAACGCCAATGAGGTTTTGATACTCTTTATGTTTTAATGCCATAACTAAGCTATCTTTTGTTTTTGCAGTGACAATCAGCGGAGAATTTTTTATACTGCCTGAATCTACTATTAAAGAATGATAACGTGTAGCTGTAAAAGGACTTGGTATATCTTTAAAAACTGAATTCCCTTCATGAAATATTTCTGAAGTTTTTCCATGCATAAGTACAGGTGCATTTATGATTTTTCCACCATAAGCTTCACCAATACATTGATGTCCTAAGCAAACTCCTAAGATAGGAATTTTCCCGGCAAATTCTTTAATTAGATTTTTACTTATTCCTGCATCACCTGGTCTTCCAGGCCCAGGAGAAATTACAATATGAGCAGGTTTTATATTGTTAATTTCATTTAAAGTAATTTTGTCATTTCGGAAAACTAACACATCCTGTTTAAGCTCTCCAAGATATTGCACAAGATTATATGTGAAGCTATCATAATTATCTATTACTAATACACTCATGGGATTTGTAAGTGTTCTTCTAATTCTTTTATATTAGTTACAGCTGTACCATATTTCTTTACTACTATACTTGCTGCTAGATTTCCAATGACACAAGCATTGTCTAAAGAACAGTTTGTACTCACTGCACAAGCAACAACACCAGCTACAGTATCTCCAGCACCTGTTACATCAAAAACCTCACTTGCATTAAAAGCTCGTAACATAAATGGAGAACCAGGTTTTTTAGAATTAAAAAGTGCCATACCTTCTGAACCTCTTGTAATTAAGATATTCTTAGAACCTGAAACTTGTAAAAGTTTTTTACCAGCTAAGATTAAAGATTCTAGATCTTTTATTTTAAATCCAACTTCTTGTTCAGTATCAGGTTGGTTTGGTGTAATTAAAAATAAGTCTTTAAATCTTTGAAAATTGTCTGAAGCATCTGCAATTACTGGGATTTCATGTTCATTAGAAAGTTTGACTATATAGCTAATAAGTTTTTTAGAACAAATTCCTAACCTATAATCTGAAATTAATATAGCTTTAAATTTTTCATTTGTAGTTGTAATTTGACTATCAATCTTTTTTATTAGTTCGTTTTCTATTTTTAAATTTATTTCTTCTCTGCTTAAACGATCTAATCTTAGTAATTGCTGTTTAAAAATAATTGAACTTGTAGGATGTTTATGAGCAGTTGATAAAAGCCTTGTTTTTACTGTAGTAGGCCTTTCCTTATCAAATTCAAATACAGGATGAATATTGTTTTTAATGCATTCATTTTCTAAAGCTTTTGAGTATAAATCATCTCCAACTACACCAATTAATGTACACTTTGCACCTAAAGCACTTATATTATGAGCTGCATTAGAAGCACCTCCCAAGGCATATTTACTTGAAATATGTTCAAGGATAATTACAGGTGCTTCACGTGAGATTCTTTCAGGAGAGCCAACAATAAACTCATCTAAGATAATGTCACCAATAACTAAAACTCTTCCTGAAATTAATTTCTTAATTGAAGGTAATAATTTTTTTTTACTTGGCTGGTACATAGTCTTTTTGTAACATTTCTTTTAAGCTTCTTGTGGTTTGTAACACATCTTTTGAATCCATTATTGCTCTAACTACTGCAACTTTACTAGCTCCACTTTCAATAACTTTACTAATATTAGTTTCATCAATACCACCAATTGTAAACCAAGGAATATTTTTTAAATTATCACTAGCCCATCTTACATATTCTAATCCAACAGGCTTGTAGTCTGGTTTAGTTGGAGTTGAAAACACAGGCCCTACTCCAAGATAGTCTGCTCGTACGGGTGTATTGCAATATGCCTCTACAGCTTGTTCTTTAGAATGAGTTGATAATCCAATTATAAAACCATCTGGTGTTATTTTCCTTGCTTCACTTATAGGCAAATCATCCTGTCCTAAATGTACTCCATCAGCATCAAGTGCTAATGCAATATCAACACGATCATTTACAATAAACAAAACATCAGTACTTTTTACTAAACTTTTTATTTCTTTTCCTAATTGAAGAATCTTTTTTTCATCTTTATTTTTTTCTCTAAGCTGAATTATGTCAACACCACCTTCAATTGATTTTTCTATAATGTTGTAGAGACACCCTGATGGGGCGTCTCCACCAGTAACCAAATATAATTTTGCATTTTGTAATTTAATTAATTTTTCATTTTTTAATAACAATTTTTCAATGGTGTAAATCTCATAGCGATATTTCTCAATCGTAGAGACGTCCCAATGGGGCGTCTCTACCAATTGTCCATATTCGGATAAAACCCTTAATGCTTCTTCCACTCGCTTACAATTTGCATGTAAAATATCTTTTACATTTTTTCTATAAGAAGGATTTTCAATATTTCTTCCAACATCATAAACAGATTCTCTGCTAAGGATAAAATTGGGAAATGTTGAAAATAAATTATTTATTTCATGCCTGATATTTTTTAACTTTTCTGAAATTGCTTTGTCATCTTTGGAATATCTAGCCCAGTCTTCAAGCACTCTTAAAGCTTCAGAAGCACGATTGATGTTTGCGTCTATTATTCGATAAATATCATTTCGAGGCATGGTAATACAAATTTAGCATATTTTTAACGTCCAAAAAATCTTTTAATACCTTTATTCCAAGGTATTACCTTTGTTCCGTTAATTAATTTTTCATACGGATCATTCGAGAAACATACACTTTCACAGTTACCAAAATCCTTACTTAAACTTTTCAGAATGCGAAGGGATTCTTCAGTAACTTGTTTTGAACTTTTGATTTCAATAAACAAAACAGGTTTGCCTGGTCTTTCTACCACAAGATCAATTTCTGCATCATCTTTAGTTCGTAAATAACTAAAGCGATATTCACTTTTGTAATAACTTGCTAGTTTAAAACATTCTAAAATTACCATGTGTTCAAAAACTTCTCCATAAGCAGATGTACTTTCATTCAGCGGCAAAGTTAAAGTTCTGCTTAAAGCTCTTTTTACACCAATATCAAAAAAATAAAATTTGGATTTGGTATTCAGCCTCTTTCTAAAAGAATGTTTAAATCCATCCAAAAAGAATCCAATTAGTGTATCTTCAAGGATGGAAAAATATTTTTTAATTGTTTTATCATCTACACCAATATCTCGAGATAGGTTTGAATAATTTATAATTTTGCCGTTCATTTGAGCTGCAACTTCTAAAAAGTATCTAAATGGATCTAATTCTTTTACAAACTGTTCAGCCCATATTTCTTCTTTTAAATAGGTATGAGCATAAGCCTGTAAAAATTGCATTTTTGCTTTTTCAGTTTTTAAAGAAAATATTTTAGGTAATAATCCCCATTGGAGGGTTTCCTTTAAATCAAATCTGCTTCCTAATTCCAGGTAACTAAATGGGTGTAAATTATATACAAAAGCTCTGCCCGCCAGAAGGTTTGAATGTCCTAATTTTAGCTTACGGGCACTAGAGCCGGTCATAATAAAAATCTTCTTGTTTTTTTCAATGAGATAGTGAACTATATCAAGAAGTTTAGGTACTTTTTGAACTTCGTCAATAACAATATATCTGATTTTTTCTGGTAATGCCTCTATAAGTTCTAGTAATTCTTTTGATCTTCTTGTAAATCTCTCTTCGACTTCTGTATCAAGTAAATTAATAAACAAAGAATTCTTTTCATTATAGGAATTAAAAACAAGAGTACTTTTTCCAGTTCCTCTTGGCCCAAAAAGAAAAAAGCTATGATCTTTTGGAAGTCTTAAGAATCTAGGAATTGGAAGGTTATTTGTAGACATCATTCCGAAATTGTACGCCATTTTCGGAGTGGTGTCTATCTATCTATAAATATCATTTCGAGGCATGGCTTAATGTACAAAAAAATCTACATATCCTAATAAATCCAGCTTAGCTAATGTAGGCAAAAATTTGTTTACTTCTTCCATAAGTTCAAGCCTACCTTCTCTCTGTAATAAATCAATCAATTTGTTATAAGCAGGGATTAAAAATAAAACATCACATGCTGCATATTTAATTTGGTCTTTTGTTAACTCAGGAGCTCCCCAGTCGGTTTGCTGAGTATTTTTATCAATGTCAATCTTCAGAAGTTCTTTCAACAGATCTTTTAAACCTTGTTTATCTGTATAAGTTCTTACAAGCTTACTTGCAGACTTTGTACAGAATACATTTACTAAATCAATTTGTAGATGGTAATAAAGAAAAGCTAAATCTGTTCTTGCAAAATGAAAAATTTTTCTTACGTTAGGATTTTCAAATAATTTTTTTAAACTAGGAGCTTTACTACAGTCTTGTAGTTTTACAAGTGTTGCTTTCTCAGTTGCATCACAAATCTGAATTAAACAAAGCCTGTCTCTGAAAGGATTTAAACCCATCATTTCACAATCAACTGCTAATAAATCACATTTTAAATAATATTCTAAAAGCTCATCTGAGAGATCATTTTTTACAAGCTGAACATTTTCTAAATTAATTTTCAAATTATCTCTTCGAGTATTGGAAACGTTTTCTTGCTCTCTTTCGGCCATATTTCTTACGTTCCTTATCACGTGAATCCCTGGTAAGTAATCCTTCTGGTTTAAGGACAGTTTTATTTGCAGCATTAGCATTTACTAAAGCTCTTGCAATTCCTAATCTTATTGCATCAGCTTGTCCAGCAATACCGCCACCATGAACTTTTGCAATTACATCATACTTACCTTCTAATTGAACTACCTGTAGTGGTTTTTTTACTAAATTAATATAATTAATAACATTCCCTAAATATGCAACTGGCTCTTTGCCATTAATTAAAATCTTACCTTTTCCAGGTCTTAAAAATATTCTTGCAATAGAAGTTTTCCTCCTGCCAGTTCCAATGTACTGGACGTTTTTATCATGTTTTGTAACTGTTCGTGGCATTATTTTACTTCCTATCCTCTAATTTTTATAT
Source organism: Candidatus Melainabacteria bacterium (assembly GCA_016193285.1). Taxonomy (NCBI): domain Bacteria; kingdom Bacillati; phylum Candidatus Melainabacteria; species Candidatus Melainabacteria bacterium. The sequence continues at coordinate 11,656 of JACPSL010000004.1, read as the reverse complement.
TTAATACTTGTGGTTTTTGAGCTTTGTGTGGATGAGACTCTCCTCTGTAAACTTTTAATTTTGTAAACTGCTTTTCTCCTAATGTTGTGTGCGGTAACATACCTCTTACTGCACTTTCAATGATTCTTTCTGGATGTCTTTGTCTAATTTGCATTACTGTCTCTGTTTTAAAACCACCTGGAATACCACTGTGTTTTCTATAGACTTTTTTAAGCTCTTTTTTGCCACTAAGTTTTATTTTTTCAGCATTAGTTACAATTACAAAATCTCCAACGTCAACATTTGGTGTGAATTCTGGTTTTGTTTTTCCTCTAAGTATTCCTGAAATTTGGGTAGCTAATCTTCCAAGAGTCTGCCCAGAAGCATCTACAAACCACCACTTTCTTTCAACTTCATTTTTTTTTGCTAAGTAAGATTTCATTTTTGACAAGTAACTTATTATACACTAGGCTTTATGTATCTACCACTATCTTTTTCTCTTAATTTGAAACTTTGTACCTGTCTCTTTACCACTTTTTTTCAATTGTTCTAATGATAATGTTGCATCCTCACTTGGCGGCAAGCTATAAGCTATTAAATCAAAAGTACTTAGTAAACTATCAGTGTCGTCACCACTATCTTCTTTTGGTTTTGTTCTCGAAAGTCTGTCACCAAAACTCTTTTTAGCTTGTACTTTTCCAATAGATATATTGTCAACTGAAACTACTCTTCCGTATTTTTCTAATTTTTTAAAAAGTTCAACTGTATCTGTAAAGCCACCTGCTATTTTTACTTCTATTGGGAAACGATAAAGATCAACTGGCAAATCCTGGCCTTTAAGTTTTTCCAGCGCTTGTTTTAATTTTTGTTTACTAACAGGTCTTCCTTGAGCATTACTTTCAGCTTGTTTTTCAAGAACTATATTAACTGGTTCCTGGCTTGTTGGGGTAAAGCTGTCCAAGCTAATTGAATTTTCATCACATATTTTTTTTAAGTCTTGAACTAAAAAATCAATTTCATAAGACTTTGCAAGATAACTTTTCTGATTGTCTAATTTTTTTGAAAGATCTATATTTTCCTTTTTTAATTTTTCTAGCTTTGTAATTTCATTTTCTAGTTGGTTTAATCTAGTCTTGTTGTCTTGAATTTTATTAATTGATGCAATATATTGATTCCATACTGGCATGGTAAACTGAAAAAATGGTACGGTTGAAAAAACTACAACTAGCATCCCAACTAAATTCTTTTCTCTTGGTGAAAGTTTTTTTATATCAAATGCCATAGACGTAAATAATAGACGATTTTTAAGCTATTTGTGTGCCAGGCTAAACTAAATCTTTTTTTGCATAGCTCCATAAGATGCTAGCATTATTTCATGTTTTCAAGTGCTAATTTTCAATTTGCAGCAGGTACTTGTGGTTTTAAAAAAACAAAAAAACCAGATTTAGCAATTATTTACTCTCCTTTATCATGTACATTTGCAGGTGTTTTTACTACAAATCAAATTAGGGCAGCATGTGTAGATGAAAATAAAAATCTCTTAAAAAAAAGAAAAAAAATTAAAGCAATTGTTATTAATTCAGGAAATGCAAATGCATGTACCGGGAAAAAAGGAATTCAAGCTGTAAAAAAAACAAAACAAATTACAGCAAGGCTATTAAAAATAAAACAAGATGAGGTTCTGGTAGCTAATACTGGTGTAATCGGAGTTCATTTAGATACGGAAAAAATGAAAACCGGACTAGAGAATACAATCCCTAAATTAAGTATTAAAAACTTAAAAGCTGCTGCTAGAGCAATTCTAACTACAGACAGATTTGAAAAAATTGTAATTAAAAAAACTAAAGATTTTAAGCTTGTTAGTTTTACAAAAGGTGCAGGCATGATTCATCCAAATATGGCTACAATGCTTTGTTTTTTAATGACTGATATAAAAGCACCTCAAAACTTATTACAAGAATCTTTAAAATCTGCATGTGATGGCAGCTTTAATACTATTTCTGTTGATGCAGATATGAGTACAAACGATATGGTGATTTTACTTTCAAACAATCAAAGTGAAAAAGAAATAAAAAGCAAAAATGATCCTTTATTTATAAATTTTAAAAAAGCTCTAAATGAGGTTTGTCTAAAGCTTGCAAGAAAGATAGTAATAGGCGGAGAAGGTGCTAAAAAACTAATACAAGTAGAAGTAAATGGTGCAAGAACAAGTCAAGATGCAAAAGAAATAGCAAGATCAATTACAAGTTCAAATCTTTTTAAATGTGCAATTTATGGCTCTGATCCAAATTGGGGTAGAGCAGCAGCTAGAATAGGATGTACAAATGTAAAAGTAGATCATAATAAAATTGATATATTTTTAAATAAAACACAGGTTTTTAAAAAAGGTAATCCAGTTATTTTTAGTAAAGAAAAATTAAATAAACAAATTACAAGAAAAAAAGAAGTAAGAGTAGTTGTTAATTTAAATCTTGGCAAAAAATCAGGATCAGCACTTGGATGTGATTTAACTAAAGAATATGTGAACTTTAATTCGGCATATTTTACGTAGGGAGGTAGAATATAAATCATGGAAATGCAGTTGAATTTGTTTAGCATAAAGGAAGAGAGTTCAGAGCACTCAGCACTCAGCACTCAGCACTCAGCAGTTGAAACAAAATATAATTCCCTAGAAGAAGCTAAAGTCGAAGCAATGAAATGTACCAAGTGTGCTCTTTGTAAAGGTAGAACAAGAGTTGTTTTTAGCGATGGAAATGAAAAAGCAAAAATAATGATAGTAGGGGAAGGGCCTGGAGAAAACGAAGATTTACAAGGATTACCATTTGTAGGAAGAGCTGGACAGCTTTTAGATAAAATTTTTGCTTCGGTTGATTTAAACAGGCAAGAACATTTGTATATTTGCAATATTGTAAAATGCCGTCCGCCAAATAATCGTGCCCCACTTGATGAAGAAGCTGATGCATGCTGGGAATATTTAGAAGCACAAATAAAATATACAGATCCAAAAATCATTATTCTGGCTGGAGCAGTTGCAGTAAAAGGAATCTTAAAAATAAAAGATCCAAAAATTACAAAAATAAGAGGTGAATGGATAGAAGGTCAAGGAACACTTCTTAAAGGCAGGAAACTAATACCAATATTTCATCCATCTTATTTACTTCGTCATGAATGGAATACAAAACCTGATTCACCTAAATCACTTATGTGGAAAGATATACAAGAAATTAAAAAAGCTTTTGAAGCTTTATAGTTTTCTTTACTTAAAAGATACTACCTTATAATCAGGTATAAATTCGCTTTTTATTTTCAAAGCTGCTTCCTTACTTGCATTTCTGTCACTAAGTTTTTCTTTTACTTTTTTTAAATTGTCTTTTATTGTTTTTAACTCATCTGGATTCTGTAGCCATTTTTTTGTAATCTCGTAGTAATTTTGTGGAGTTGCATTATATTGAATAAGTTCAGGTACTATTTTTTCATTACAAATTATATTTGGTAGGCCAATCATATTGATTCTCTTTAGCAAAAGATATAAAAGATAATTTATTGGATTTCCCTTATAACCTAATATCAATGGTGTTTCATATAAAGCAGCTTCCAAAGTAACTGTTCCTGATGTAAGCCATACAATATCACTTACACATAAAAGTTTGTGATTATTTTCAGGAGGTAAGATCTTTAAATTATCTGAATCATCTAAAATTACATTCTGTGACTTTGCAACTTTAAATTTTACTTTTGGAAAATCTTTTTGAAGCATTTGACTAGCTTTAAGCAAGACAGGAAGCATATAGTGGATTTCAGATTGTCTACTTCCTGGAAATAGTCCAATTAAAATATCTTCTTTTGTAATTCCAAATTCATTTCTTATTTTTTCTGGGTCATATTTTTCTATTTCATTTACAATTGGATTTCCAATATAGTAAGCATTAACCCCACGAATCTTGTGGAATTCTTCTTCAAATGGCAAACCACACAAAACTAAATCACAGTACTTAGCAAGTAATTTTGTTCTGCCTTGATTCCATGCCCAAACTTGTGGCGGTAAATAATAAACAATTTTTATCTCTGGGAATTTGCTTTTAACTTTTTTCGCAATTCTTAAATTAAATCCTGGGAAATCTACAAGGATCAAAACATCAGGCATAAAAGTACTTAGTTCAAAAAGTAATTCTTTTTCAAGATTAAGATACAAAGAAAGCTTATTAATAACTTCTATTAATCCTATTGAACCTAAATGTTTACAATCAAAGAATAATCTTGCATCTGTTTTTTCCAAGCAACTCCCGCCAATAGCTTTAACAATTAATTGCTCAGGTGGTATTATCTTATAAAGTTCTTCTAAAAGACTTGCAGCATGCATATCTCCAGAAGTTTCACCTGTAACAAAAAAGAGTTTCTTCATACATGTCTAATTCTAAAACACATACAAGTAAAATAACAGAGAACTTACAAATATCATTATTTAAAGGTGAAGAGCCTCTTGCTTATAGAATTAGGCCAAAAAAAACAGAAGATCTTATTGGGCAAGAACATTTAAGAGAAGCATTATCTAACTACTTTAAAAAGAATGTACCTTATTCAATTATCCTTTGGGGGCCACCTGGTTCTGGAAAAACATCTCTTGCACATTTAGCAAAATCCCATACAAAGAAAGAGTTTATATACTTATCTGGTGCTAGCACTTCAGTCAGTGAATTAAGAGATGTTATTAGCAAATCAAAACTAACTCCAAGTAGAGTTATTTTGTTTATTGATGAAATACACAGACTTGCAAAAAACCAGCAGGATGTTTTACTTGAACCACTTGAAAATGGAACTTTAACCTTAATTGGTACCACTACTGAAAATCCGCTTATATCAATAACTAGAGCCTTACATTCAAGAGTAAAAGTTTTTGAATTAAAACCTCATTCTTTAATTGACTTAGATAAATTAATTACAAGAGCTATAACTCATGAAAAAGGTTATCCTAAATACAGTCTTACTGAAGAAGCAAGAAAATTATTAGTGAACAGTTCAAGTGGAGACGCTAGGAGACTTCTTTTTAATTTAGAAGAAGCAGCAAAATTAGTTACTGATTTTTTAATTGATGAAAAAATAGTTAAAACTATTTTAGAAAACTCCCAGCTTCAAATTGGCGCTGACGAAGAAAATTATTATAACTGTATCAGTGCATTACAAAAATCAATTCGTGGCTCAGACGCAGATGCTGCACTTTACTGGCTAGCAAGGTTACTTGCTGGTGGTGCTGATCCAGTACATGTTGCAAGAAGAATATTAGTTACTGCAAGTGAAGATATTGGACTTGCTGACAACAATGCTTTAGGAATTGCAACAAGTGCATACCAAGCAGCACAGTTTCTTGGAATGCCAGAAGCAAGAATCCCACTTGCTCAGGCTGTAATTTACTTAGCATGTGCACCTAAATCAAATACAACAATTACTTCAATAGATAAAGCCATAAAGGATGCAACAGAACTTCCGCCTTATGTTACACCAATGCATATAAGAAATCTTGGTGGTAAAGGTTATAAATATCCTCATTCATACAAAGATGCAAAAGTTGAACAGGAGTATTTACCAAAAGAATTAAAAGGCAAAAAATATTTCGTTCCTTAATGTTTCATACATTTCATACAATTTTTTTTAATACGGCATGATATAATCAAACCAATTAAAAAATAAAGGAAATAATTATGGGATTCATGGGACTTAGTGGGTTACTTCCGTTTTCATTAGGAACAGCTCGTACTCCTCAAGAAAAAAATGCTATTTCAACTCAAGCACAAATAGCAAACATTCAAGATAAAATATCAGCACCAAATGAGACTGCTCTGCATGCAGTTATGACAATACTTCAAAGTGTTGTTGGAAAAGAATTAACTCACCCAACAAAACACATACCAGTAAGATATGAAGTTGCAAAATGGTATACAAAAGACACTCCACAAAATGGGAGAAATAAAGTTCCAGTTCCTGGATTTTTAACACTAGAAATAACTTCAATCTTACAAGATCCAAAAGAAAACAAGTTTGATTATTATTTTTTCATCTTGGATCCTAATTTTAATGATTCTATAAAACTTATACGCATTAAACCTGGTGGTGAAGCTACCTATAGGAATGAGCATTTTGCTCTTCTTTGGGAAACTCTCTTAAAGCAAAACTCTCTAAATGCTAAAGAGACAATTGAGCCATATGGATTGAAACTAAGAGAAACTGATACTTTGTCAGTGGTTACTTTTAGTGAGGAAGATTTTTAGCGATATACAGCTAGTTTTAGAAGTTACTCCATATTTCAGTAAGTTATACTATAATATAATTAACTGAAATGAGATTTTTAAGCTTTAAACAAAAAATAAAAAAATTACCTTTATTTTCAACAAGTTTGATTAATACTCTTACAGAGAATCCATTTACTTTAAAGGTACAACTCACTAAGTGGAAAAAAGATGGTCTTATTACACAACTAAGAAAAGGATTGTATGTATTAGGGAAAAAAGAAAGAGAGATAGAACCTTCGTTATTTTATTTAGCTAATCAGATTTTTATCCCATCTTATGTAAGTCTGGAATCAGCATTAGCATACTATAATTTAATTCCAGAATATGTTCACGAGGTAACATCAGTTACTACAAGAAAAACTTGTAAGTTTAAAAATGAGTTTGGGATATTTACTTATCAACATTTAAAGCCAAATACATACACTGGTTTTAATTTGATAGAAGAATTAAATAAGTTAAAATCTCTTATTGCTTTGCCAGAGAAAGCAGTTGTAGATTTTCTTTATTTAAACTTGTCCAGATTTTCTAAAGATAACAAAGATATTTTTGTAGAATCATACAGATTTCAAAATTGTGAAAAGCTTAATAAAAGGAAGATTAGATTTTATGCAAAAATGTTTAATTCAAAAAAGCTTGCTCTTATTTGTAACTTGTTTATAGAGGAGCTTATAAAATGAAAGAACTAATTCAACAAGAACTAGATAAAGAATCTCAGCCAAGGCTTAAGAAGTTAATACTAACAGAGTTTTTACAACACTTAATTCTTCAAAGTTTATACAGAAACAATGCTTTTAAAAATCTTATTTTTACTGGTGGAACCGCTTTAAGAATTCTTTATAATACTGGCCGATTTTCTGAAGATTTAGATTTTTCTCTTGAATCAAAAGAAAAAATTAAACTACAGCCCATACTTTCTAAAGTTCAAAATGATTTAAAACTTCAAGGATTAAATCTTGAAATTTATCCTAAGCAAGAAAAAACAGTTTTAAAAGCAGATTTCAGGTTCCCTAATTTATTGCAAGAATTGAATCTTTCACAAATTAAAGATCAAAAACTAACAGTAAAGTTTGAAGTTGATCAAAATCCTCCTAAAGGAGGTGAAAAAGAAATACTTTTAATTACATCACCTGTTTCATATTCAGTATCTGTTTATACCCTCTCATCATTATTTGCAACAAAACTACAAGCAATCTTTTTAAGAAAATATGTAAAAGGCAGAGATTACTATGACTTAGCATGGTATTTAGGAAAAAAAATAAAACCAGATTTTAAATTATTAAACAATGCCTTTAAACAAGTAAAAAATAGTTTTAAAAAAATTACAGAAATAAATTTTAAAGAAAACCTTGAAGAGCATCTTGACACTGTAGATTTTAAAACTATTAGAAAAGATATAGAAAGGTTTATTCTTAATCAGGAAGAGCTATCACTATTAAAACCTGGAGCTATTAAAACCTTGCTTAGGAATTATTAGTGATTTTTATCTATCTACATCAGGAAGTATTACATCTAAACCACCAAAGATTGCTATTACATCTGCAATTGGTGAGCCTTTTATTAAATCAGGAAGAACAGAAACATTATTAAAAGAAGGTGATCGCCATTTTATTCTGTAAGGTACTGATGTACCGTCAGCAATTAAGTGAACGCCTAATTGTCCTCGTGGAGATTCAACTGCTGCATAAGCTTCACCTGGCCCGCATTTAAAAGATGGCGGAACATTTTTCCCTTTTACAAGCACCATTAAATCTTCTGGTTTATAAACTGGGTTTGTTCCACTTGTTAATTCGGTTTTATTTTCCTCAAGATCTTTTGTATCTCCACCAGGTAAATTGTCAATTGCTTGAATAACAATTTTTGCTGACTCTCTTAGCTCCTGAACTCTACAAGCATATCTTGCATTTGTATCTCCAGTTGTTGAAACTGGTACATTAAAATTAAATTTATCATAAACAGAGTAAGGAATATATTTTCTTAAATCAATATTGACTCCAGATGCTCTAAGACATGGTCCTGTTACACCTCTATCAATTGCTAATTTTGGATCTAGGTATCCAACATTATTTGTACGTACTAAGAAAATTGGATTCTTAGTAACTATAGCTTCATATTCATCTATATATTTTATGAAATCACTAGCAATCCATTTTTTTACTTTTTTTGTCCAGCCTTTTGGTAAGTCCTTAAAAACCCCGCCAATTCTAATATAATTAAACATCATTCTTTGACCAGAAACTTCTTCTAAAAAAGAAAGAATTGTTTCGCGATCACGAAAAGTATAAAATGGAAACCCTGTCATTGCACCAAGATCAAGCAAAAAAACTCCAAGCCAGAGAACGTGAGAAATAATTCTATTTAATTCTGCACAAATTACTCTTATGTATTCAGCTCTTAAAGGTACTTTAATGCCTGCAATTTTTTCAACAGCCATAATATATGCATGACTATCTGACATCCCTGCTAAATAATCAACTCTGTCTACCAAGGCTTGATATTGAACATAAGTTCTATTTTGTCCAAGCCATTCCATTCCTCTATGTAAATAACCAATTACTGGCTCACAATGTCTGACAATTTCACCATCAAGGGTTAGTATAAGCCTAAGAACTCCATGACAAGAAGGATGCTGAGGCCCCATATTAATAACCATCTCATCAGTCTTAAAACTCTTTTCTAGATTTGTATCTTTTACTATCGACATCTTTGACCTTCGCCTTTTTTCTTACATATACATTACAAATTCTAACAAATTTTATCCTCTTTATATTTTTGAAGATTATTTTCTTTCTGTGATAAGCTTTTATCTAATTAGTAAAAGTTTGTATTTTAGCTTAGCAATAGACATGCTTACTAGAGGAATTAATTTATTAACTATACCTTCTAGATCTTCTAGTAACCCAATATCTCTGCTTCATATCTCTAAGCACGAAATGCTTGAAAGGTTAGATAAAGCATGGAGAAGTGAGGATCTGTTTAAGGAAGCAACCAACTTCTATAACCACTTAGAAACCCTTAGAGCAAGACTTCAAGATGATGAACTTTTTTCTAATCTTTTAAGAGATGAGAGAGAAAATTTTAAGAAGGAATTTCTTTTCATAAGTAATAAAAATGATTTAACTTTACAAGAAAGAGCAATTACCTTAACTCAGGCCTTTGAACTTGCATTACTAGGTATTGATACTAGTTCAACCCTAAGAAAGATAGGAAGTAATAAAGTTTTTCAATACCAAGACAATACAAAAGGATATAGACAAGAAATATTTGCAACGTGGGCAACTACTAAATTTATTTTTACTTCTTTAGATAAAGAGAAAGGACTAGAAGGATTTAAACAATCTGTAGAATTTAACTATACTTGCCCAGTAAAAGGCATATCAATAAGTCATGAAGTTGATATAGTTACTCCTGATTCTCTAATAAGTGTTAAGGACCGTAAACATAGTACTTTTAGTTCACAGATTAGAGACTTATTTTCTGTCATTATCGGGACTCAACTTCAATATAAAATTAAAAAAATTATTTCAATAAAGAGTGCTTACGCTGATGATAAGTTACAAGAGCAATATACCCAAAGTAACGATCACAATTCCAGAATAAGTCAATCACTAGATAGTGTGTATAGCACCCTTTTTAATAAGGATAAATTTCCTCTGCAATATGCAGAAGTTTTTAAAAATTTAAAATTTGAGATTCATTTTATTCCCTCAATAAAAGATTCCTCGCATTTGAGAGCCTGGATGAAAAGAAAATATAATGAAAAACAAGCTATTATTTACATCAATGCTTGGAGAGCAAATCAATATAATCGACCTAGTGAGAAGGCTTGCTAAGAGTTCTTTCTGCATACTCAGTTTCTGTAAGTGGGTGTGGACCATTTAATGAGTCTACAGGTTGAATGTAATCTTTTCTAAGCGGATAGCCTTCCCAGTTTTCTGGATTTAAAATTCTTTTTAAGTTAGGATGTCCTGTATAAATAATTCCCATCATGTCATATGCTTCTCTCTCATACCAGTTTGCGCCAGACCAAATGTGACTTACTGTTGAAGTCATTGGATTTTCTTTTCCTACTGTAACTTTCAAGCGAACTGATTTTTTTGTTTTTGTAGAACATAAAGAATAAACTGACTGATATCCTCTTTTTACTTCAACTGTAGTTATTAATACTAGAGAATCCATACTAGTCTCTTGTGCTTCTTTTAAAAGCTTACAAGCAATTGTTAGATCTTTTATTTCAAGCTCTAACATTTCAACACCAGTTGCATCATTACCAAGTGGGCTAGAGTTAATACCTTTATTTTTTAAAAATAATCCAAACTCATCTGACATACTTATGCAACTTTTTCTTTCTCTGCTTGCTCTGCTTCTTCTTGTTCTCTATATGGAAATGGTAATCCTGTTAACTCATTTACATAAGTTACAGGATGATGATCATTCGCATATCTTCTACGTGAAGCAAGTGATTCATTCCTAATTTTTCTTTGAAGTATCATAAGTCCATGTAACAAACCTTCTGGTCTTGGTGGACATCCAGGTACATAGACATCAACTGGAATAATTCTATCTACCCCTTGGACTACACAGTATGAATCATGAAACATCCCGCCAGTAACAGTACATGCACCCATTGCAATTACATATTTGGGTTCTGGCATTTGTTCATAAAGTCTAATCAGTGCTGGTGCCATTTTTCTAGTAATGGTTCCTGCTGTAATTATCAGGTCTGCTTGTCTTGGTGTAGCACGAAAAACTTCAGAGCCAAATCTTGAAATATCAAACTTACTCATACCAACTGACATCATTTCAATAGCACAACAAGATGTTCCAAATGTAAGTGGCCAAACAGAATTTGATCTTGCCCAGTTATAAATAAGATCTAAGAAACCAGACAAAGCAGTAACTATTACATTTCCTTTTAAATCTTCAGGAACTACTTTACTTGGAAGTTTTATTAATTGCTCTGGCATTTTTTAATTTTGCCTATCAAGAAGATTATACCTACAAATGCTAAATATAGAGCCCGTGTATTATTTAATCAAACTCCAAGACACCTTTTCGCCATGCACAGATCAAGAATTCTTTTTTATATTATGATTACCTATCTTTTCCCAGGCAAACCAGATCAATGAAAAAACAGCAGTCATAAGAACAAATAAAAAATATATCATTGGGTCCATTCTTGTTCTCCATATTCCAAAATTTCCATTCCGTGAATAACAAATATTATACCAAAATATGCAAGTACTAAAGTAATTAGGGTGTGTTAAGCAATTCGGGGTAACTTGTCCCACTGACCATTAAAAATGGTATCACGAAGAACAAGAAGTTTTTTAGCATTAAACAATCTCCATCTTTTAGATGCAGATTTCATCCTGTACTCCATTTGAGTTTTAATT
>JACPSL010000003.1 GCA_016193285.1 Candidatus Melainabacteria bacterium | reverse complement strand
GTTGGAGTTTCTGTTGGTGTTTCAGTTGGAGTTTCAGTAGGTGTTTCTGTTGGAGTTTCAGTTGGTGTTTCAGTAGGAGTTTCGGTTGGTGTTTCAGTTGGTGTTTCGGTAGGTGTTTCCGTTGGAGTTTCCGTTGGAGTTTCGGTCGGAGTTTCCGTTGGTGTTTCTGTTGGTGTTTCTGTTGGAGTTTCTGTTGGAGTTTCTGTTGGTGTTTCAGTTGGAGTTTCGGTTGGAGTTTCGGTTGGAGTTTCGGTTGGTGTTTCAGTTGGTGTTTCGGTAGGTGTTTCCGTTGGAGTTTCCGTTGGAGTTTCGGTTGGAGTTTCTGTTGGAGTTTCTGTTGGTGTTTCAGTTGGAGTTTCAGTAGGTGTTTCGGTAGGTGTTTCCGTTGGAGTTTCCGTTGGAGTTTCGGTTGGATGGTGTTTCAGTTGGAGTTTCAGTAGGTGTTTCTGTTGGAGTTTCAGTTGGTGTTTCAGTAGGAGTTTCGGTTGGTGTTTCAGTTGGTGTTTCGGTAGGTGTTTCTGTTGGAGTTTCAGTTGGTGTTTCAGTTGGTGTTTCAGTAGGAGTTTCAGTTGGGGTTTCCGTAGGAGTTTCAGTTGGTGTTTCAGTTGGAGTTTCAGTAGGAGTTTCAGTTGGAGTTTCGGTTGGTGTTTCCGTTGGAGTTTCAGTTGGAGTTTCCGTTGGAGTTTCTGTCGGAGTTTCGGTTGGAGTTTCAGTTGGAGTTTCCGTTGGTGTTTCAGTTGGTGTTTCAGTTGGAGTTTCTGTTGGAGTTTCCGTTGGAGTTTCTGTTGGAGTTTCAGTTGGAGTAGGACAAGGTTCGCAACCTGTTAGAGTGCAACAATTACCATTAGTACAAGCTGGACTACAAGCCTGACAAGAATAACTAACTGTGCCAGTATCAGGGTCATAACTAGAAGCGCAAGCTTGACTTACTGGATCGCACTGACTAGTACAGGTACCACTAGCACAATACTCGCAATTGGAATCATCGCAGTCTATAGGATCATTGTGGCAACCAGTTGCAGAATCACAAAGATCATCAGTACATGCATCACCATCATCGCAGTCTATAGGATCATTGTGGCAACCAGTTACAGAATCACAATAATCAGCAGTACATGCATCACCATCATCGCAGTTATCATCTGTCATACAACCACTTGTGGGAGGATATGGTGCTCCAGTTGGTGTTGCTGCAACTATCCATAAGAAATCATTAATTATTTTGCTTAGATTTGAATTATTTTCTTCTATGTAAGCACCATCTAAAAATTGAGAATTGAGAATTGAAAATTCAGGATTGGTTTCTGGAGTAGCAATGCTTGCACTAGTTAATTGATAGTTGCTGTTTAAATTATTGAGTGATAGAGAACTTATAACAAGATCGTATGTAAGTTCAACACCATCGAGGAATTGCAAACTGATTTCGAGGTTTCGAGGTTTCGAGGTTTTGAGGTAGGACACCGGTGGTATTTCTGCATTATCTGGTGGAGCAATTTCTTCTTGAGGCGAATTATTTATTTCAGGTGCTTGCTGGGTTTCTATAGTAGTATCTTCTGATTGCTGACCGCTGACCGCTGACTGCTGATCGCTAGTAATATCTTCTTCTACACTAGATGGCGGGATATATTCATCATCAGTGCTTGTAGGAGCAAGTTCTTCTGTTTGCTCATTTGTATCTGGTATTGGTTTCTCTATTGCTTCTTGATCTATACCTTCACTTTCAATTGTGCTTTGTTGAATTTTTGCTTCTTCTTCTACTGGGATTTCATTTTGTTCAGGAGGATTTTCGTCTTCAGTGACGCTACTATCAAGTGGAGTACCTGAAGAGCTGATAAATATTTCTCCACTTGATGAACTGCTAGATGAAGAAGAACTTGATGAACTGCTTGTAGTTGTTTGTGTACCAGGATAAGTAAAAGTTACGCCAGAACTTGAAGCAAGTCTATAATAAGACACAAGTAAATAATGGTCATCAGGATTTGCAGGATCAACAATTGTTTTTACTCCTGCTATAAGTTCATCTCCTGTAAATAGTCCGGTACTGCCTTCTGGATTTAAACTTGTAAATGATTTTTTTATAAAGTTTGTTGATATTGTGCTTTGAGGACTACTGCCATAAAAGTGATATGCCATTTGAAACATGCTAGTTGTTTTGTCAAAATCAAAAATTGTAAAGCCCTTAAAAGCGTTTTCATCAGTACTTGAAGTTAACTCACCGTATTTTTGTAAGTTTTCTGTTCTGTCATGAATAAAAGCAAGAGCGCCAATTGCAATATTATTTTTTCTTTCTCTTGTTTGTGTTCTAATTGTTTTTGTTGGTACTTCAATAAAGTTGTGAACTATTACCTGTCCGTTAACTGTTGCAGTAATATTAAATAAATCCATGTTGTCAATGTTTAAGCTTGTGTTGTAAGTACCACTTGTGCTTTTTACAATGCCTAAAGCTTCAATGTTTTGGTTTGATGTGTCTTTTGCTCTTATTAAAGATATTGCTGTGTCAGGTGTGTCTGGTAATGATGCAAATGAAATCACATTATTGTCATCATCTAGTAAGATTTGTGATGTGCCTGTGATGTTTATATTTTGAGTAGAAATATTTCCATCTTGAATTCTTGATACTGTACCAATTGGAGCTTCTTCAAAATCGTGGTGTTGGCTTGAACTTAAAATATTCAGGTTTATCCCTTGACCATTTGTTTGGATTTTTTGTTTTGGGAAAGTAGTTGAGTTAATAAAAGCGTTTGCTCCAAATCGTGTGCCATCATTTAAGTTTTGTACTTCAAGATTTACTGAAGTAATTGGGTTAAATAATCCAAATTGAGAAGAACCTCTAAATCTTACTGTTCCTGAAATTGTACTTGGATTTACTAAACCAATTTCTGAAGAGTCAATAGTTACATCTCCAAATCCTGTTTCAATATCAATTTGGTTTTCTAAAAATGATAAGAGACCATCTCTTGTACCAGTTATTGAAAGTTCATTTAATGACTGAACACCAATTCCATTACAAAATCCAGAGTTTACAACTGTTCCACCTGCCCCTGCTGCTAATGCTTTAACAGTTCTTTCAATTGTTGGCTCTTTAATATCTTTGTCCTTGGTACTTACAGTTTCTAATTCTTTTTGAATAGATTCTCTACTTGCAATTTCACCAAATCTATCTTTGTTTAAATCAATAATTACTCTAAGCTCACTGTATGAGTAAACAATTCCATCTCTAAAAACAATTTCATATAAAAGTTTTGACTCTTCATCGTTTGGAAATCTGTTAAAAATTGATTTAAATGCACTTAATCCAGCTTGTAATCTAAGGTTGTCATTTTTTTCTAAAATAGATTTAAAATAATTTACAACACTTTCAAAAACAACTTGTCTTTTCTTTTTCTTTAAGGCTATACATGCCAGGTTTACTATTTTTAAATCAGGTTCTTTTCCAAGAACAGTATTATATGCATAAACAATTGTGTACTTTTCTGCAATTGAGCAAGTAATTTGTGGCTGAGTGTTTTGATTGGTTTGTGTTTTTTCTTTTGTTTGTGTAGCTTTAGTCTGAGCAATTGCTGTGCTTGGATAAAAGAAACCTGCTGTCATTTCCAAGCAATAAGTAAGAGCTATCAGAGCTCTTACTAATTTTCTTAAAAATTGTTTTAGTTCATTTTTCAAAAAATATCCTCACATGCAAATATAAAATTAGGGATAACCTTTAAAACAAAAGTTACTTAATTTATTCTTCTGGCCATAAATTTGCCAGAGATTTGACTTTTAGAGCTTTAAAAATTTCTCCTTCCTCTTCTCTTCTTTAATTAATGTGCCCGAGGAAGCAGGAGATAAACCTGCTCCTTATCCCTTTTTTAGTTGAGAAATGGTAATTTTTACTTAATAAGGTTATAGGGAGACTAAAAAAGTGTCTTTATGAGACAAACATCACACCCAACGGTTTTTTCTGGCTACAATTTTTGTTAATTTAGTACGTTTAAAAAAGAAAAATCTGGGTATACTTATTTGTTTTTTATCTTTGGTTTTACAATATTAATTTCTAACTCGGCAATTATATTTTTATCATTGTCTTTGCTTGTAATAATTATTCTTGCAGTTCCTTGTGGTTCAAGTTTATGGATTGAAAGTTGAAGTTTAATCATGTCACTGTTTTTAAACTCAAGTTTAACTGGAATTACAAATGATTTATTTGTACTTGTAGTCCAGGTTGTTTTTAAAGAAGATGGATTTATTTTTGATAAGTCAGTTTTTGATTTAAGTTCTAGTAATATTTTTGAACCACTTGTAACAGTTCTTTTTAAATTAGTACCTTGAATTTCTTTTAGTGGTTCTGTAATAACTATGTCAAATTTAAATTTAATAGTTTGATTACATTTATTTGTACAAGAAGCAGTAATGGTGAGCTTTCCAGGAGCTATTGGTGTACCACTTATGATTGAAAAATTATAACTTGAATCTTTATTTTTCTCTTCTACTTTTAATCCTGAACTTACGCCAGAAATTGTAAATGAAGTAATGTCGTTATTTCCTGTAGCAATAATTGGAATTTCAAGAGGTATATTTAACTCGCTGGAAATTGAACTGCCATCATTGATACCTGCCTTTGGAGATGTAATGAATGGTGGTGAACATGTTGGTTTTTCTTTTTCTTTTTCTTTTGTAGTTGCAACTTTTTCTGTATCTACATCAGTACTTCTTGGTATTACTGCGATTTGAATTTTTGAATTATATGTTTTTTGATTTTTCCCTTTAATAGCTGCTTCAAGATTAATATTGCTTATTTTTAAATCAGTTGGTATTGTTAGTTCATAATTTTGAGCCAGTATGACATCTGGTGTTTTTTGAATTTTTATTTGTGTCTCGTTTTGTTTGTCCTTATCTTTAAGAGTAATTATATTAAATGCCCTGCCAGAATCCTCTTCCAGAGCGGCTTCTTTAAGAAATTGTTTTATCTTACCTGAGTCCTTATCATATTTTAAACAACAATTATTTAAATCTTCTGAGCCAGCATCAAGCTCATAACATTTTTCTTGTACACAAACTTCTGAACTTTTAAAGCTTCCACAATATCCACCATCAGCTGCAATGCATGATGAGATCCTGTCACTGTCTGTATCACTAACATCTGCAGCAGTTAAAGTTAATTTGTCGTAAACAGCACTGCAACCACGACAACATGCTTTCTTCTCTTCAAAATCATCTAAAGTTTTACAAAAATCATTGATACAATCATAAGCATTAAACCTAGCATCATATGGTAAGTTTTCAACATCTCTGCAGTATCTTTCTACACTTTCTAATATGGGTAAACATATTGGCGTTTCATTTGATTGTGATTCTCCACTAGAGGTAGCTTCATAACGAGCTTTGCATATTGCTTTAAGAGAAGATATACTACTACTACTCCCGCTGCTACTACTTATATTACTTGCACTTTCAGTGCTACTGGTTTCACTGCTTGTACTTGTAGTTATACATGCTGGCTGTAGCCTACCCGTACAGTGTGGTACATAAAAAATATTTGTGGTTTTACATTCAGCTTCTTTTGTATCTTTATTACAAGCAGGAGTTGGAACTTCTACTTTTCCGCTACTACTTGAAGATGCAGTTATTTCATTGACTAAACTTTTTGGCAGTGTACCTTTACAACTGCTTTTTGCAAACTGACTGCCTTTTGAGAATTTCCAAGACTCATTTGCAATGCAGCTGGCTAAGCTTATAGTGTCGCTTCCACAAATGCTTTCACTTTTACATTTATTTGTCTGGCTTATAGTAGACGAACTGTCAGGTGGGGATAATGTAACTTTGCTTGATGCTTGTGATCCAAGATACCTTGCATCTGGCAGTTTAAATTTAAGGATGTCACCATTTGCAGCTACTATATTTCCGTCTTCGTTTTCTCTTGTGAGAGATAAGTTTATTGGAGGAGCATTGCTAAAGAAATCTAATATATCTGAAGATGAGATTACATCCTTAGAACTTAATTTAAATAGTTTTAAATTTGCAGTATTAAAATCACTAAGTAAATTATTTTGTTTTTCTTTAGCTGTTGCAAGTATTGTAAAAGAGTTGATGTCTTGCGGTTTTGAGTTAGGTGGACCTTTAATATAAACTGTAAATGCTACATTTTCACCACTTAAATATGTGTAATATTGTTCTTCTTTTTGTTTTGGGTCACGACTTTTTATAGAAGGTGAATATCTTGAAGGAGTTTGTAAAACTAAAATTACTTCGTAATTTACTGGTGGCGCACCAGAAGAACTGGATGATTTACCACCACTACTTGAACTAGAACTTCCACCTGAGCTGCTTGAACCACCACTTGAACTAGAAGATACTTCACCACTTGAACTACCACTAGATGAGCCACCGCTTGAGCTGGAAGATGCTTCACCACTTGAACTGCCACCAGATGAACCACCACTTGAGCTGGAAGATACTTCACCACTTGAACTGCCACCAGATGAACTACTACTTGAACTTGATAATTCAGAAAGTGGAATTAAAGGACTACAAAAATTACCTTCTGGTCCCCCAGCAAGTAAAACCCAATTATAAGGACAACTTCCTGTCTTAATTTCTCCAATATTTTTATTAAAATATGCACAACTTGTTACTCCACTTGGAAGATAAGCACAAAATCCTCCTTCCTCACAGTCTTCTTTTGATTTAGAACATAATTTAATATTTTTTTGTAGGGACGAGGTTACCTCGTCCCTACGTGTGATTTTTGTTTTACAACAAATATTTCTTCCTGATAAATCAACATACTCAGATTCAATTAATCCGCTTGTACAGGGCAATGAAGCACCAGTTGTCAAATCTATTCCTGATGCTACTTTTCCGCCTTCACAAATAAATTCACATTTCCCTTTTTCTAAGTTTCCTGAGCTCTGGGTACAAAAAAAACCTTCTTCATATTTGCAGTCTACATAATTTTTGCAAGTATCTTCTTTTTTGCCTTGAACTGTAATGAGATCGTTTTTGCTAAATTTTAAAGTAGAACCAAAGTGGTTACCATCTAGGCTTATCTCTTTCTGGCTCCCAAAAAAAAAGCTAAGTGGTGGTAACATTTGTTGATCTTGTGAAGGATTTATTGGAGTAGGAGAATTTAATTTTAAGTTATCAGGTATAGTTGGATTTATAATGTTTGGTTCTAGAAACGCTTTTGTTTTAACACAGAAATTTTCTTCTTTTCCTTTATCTTTTTTCCTTCCAGGAATTCTAATTTCAGTGCTAGTGCATGGACTGTATTTAACTTCTCCAAATTTGCTTATTTTTTCTTGAGGGTTATAAATGCATCTTCCTAAGCCATTTATATCAATGCAAAAGATTTTTCTAGGATCTGAAACACCAAGCACTTTTTCACAATCTTTAGATTCTTTACATTCTTCTTTAAATCCACCAGAACTTGATGAGCTTGAACTTGAACTTATACTTCCAGATGAACTACCCCCACTTGAACTGCTTGCATATTCTCCACTGCTTGATGAAGTAGATTCTTGTTTATCTTTTGATTTTTCTTCTTTTGATTTATCTGATTCTCCTTTGTCACTTTTTACTTCTTCTTGTGATTGAGTATCTCCAGGCTGACCATCAAACATTGCAGAGCCAAATAAACCTCCGCCGAGACTTAAAATTAACATTGTTTGACCGTTATTTAATAATGGATTTACATCTAGATTAGATTCAACAGAACCCTTGCCAGTAGATTTACCTTTAGTATCGTCAGTAGCCATAAGCATAATATTAGGGTCTTCAATTATTGGGAAGAAAAGTAAATTGTGATTATAATTTTTTTCATTTACTTTTGCAAAAATAAGATAGTGACTTTTTCCATAGCTTGAAGTTATAACAGAGTCAGTTATATAGCCGTCATAAACACTTGAAATATTTAGCTTGCCTTTTTCTACTAAACTTAAATCTGCAATAGAATCATCTGAAGTGTCTTCATTAAATTTAACTTTATAAACCTTTCCTACGTTTTCAGTGTTTGAACCAGCAACTACTAATTCTTGAGTAAGCTTATTAAACACAACTGGACCAGCTACTGCTGCTGTAATTGGCTTTGTACATTCATCTTTAAAGTCTATAGAAGTATCAACTTCAGTTATTAACTTAAGTTCAAATATTTCACCTGTTTGAGTTATTTTGTAGATTGAAAGTTTACTGTCTCTGTATTTGTAATTTATTGGTGAACTGCTAAAGAAATCAAATCCTTTTACTACAAAGTCTCCTTGTGATTCATTGCAAGCTACTTTCTTAAAGAATTTTGATTCACCTTTAATTCCACCGCTCTTGGTTATAAGATTATCTTCAGTTTCTTTAGTAAGTATGAAACCACTGCTTACTAAGATTTCTCCTTCTTCATTTTCTACTTGTTGTGGATTTGTGTCTTGTGGGTTTTGGAATAAGGTACCAAACAGATCACCGCTACTACTTGAGCTTGATATCTTACCACCACTACTTGAAGTAATTGGTTTAGGTTTTGTTGGCTTAACACTTGTATCATCTTCTTTTTCTAAATCACTTACCTGGACACATTTAAATAAATTATTTCCTTGTATACATTTTGGTCCATTACAACATATAAGTGTATCCCTGTCGCAATCTATGTTTCCATCATTTATACATGTAATAGTTTTTCCTTCTTGGCATCTTAGTACTCCATTCTTACAAGAGCAACAAGGAGTACCGGTTTTTATAGATGTAGCTCCGCTGCTAGATGATGAAAGTAATTTTTTACCACCTGAACTGGAAGATGCAATACCTTGGCTGCCTAAAACTAAAATTTCTCCTTGTAGTTCATTAAATATCTCATTTAACTTTGTATCTTTTAAAGTACAATTTACTTCTAACGACTGATCTGTTTTACCTAAGTAAGGTGCTTTGTAAATATACTCTCTAATGTTATAAGAATATTCTTTTCCTCTGTTAGGGTAAGTAAAATTAGATTCTGCAAAAGGTCTTCCGCAGCAGAAATCACAAGTATCTATGCTGCACAATAACTTGCATTGTCTACAAATGTCACATTTTGTAGCATTTGGATTATTACTAAATTGATTAAGGCACGTTTGACAACCCAGATCAATTGATGGAACTAAATTTGGTGTTTCAATTATTCTACAGTCTTGATTTGAATAACCTATTAAGTTGCCATTTAAAGTTGGATCCACAGCAAGTCCTACTTTTGAATTCCATTTATAACCTTTTGCAGCTAGTCCTGCTAGTTCAGCAAATTTCCACCAGCCAGTTAGTCCCTGTATATTCAATGGTTCTAATCTATATCTGTTATTTCTTTTTATTTCATCTAATGAAAGTGATCTGTTATAAATTCTTATTTGTGCAATTTGTCCAGGGAAAGTACTAAAAAAGAAATTTCCCCTGCCATCTCTTTCAGGTTCTGTTCCTCCAATAGATGCTTTTGAAAAATCAAATGGAATTTTGATACCAGATGAATCAAGTTCACCATTTATATATAGTTTTGTGGTGGAGTTATTGCTTGTAGCTGCTAGATGATACCATTGGTTAGGAACTAAATTAGTTTGCCCACTTATACAGATTGAATTGCCTGTGGAGCATGCTAC
Organism: Candidatus Melainabacteria bacterium; assembly: GCA_016193285.1. Classification (NCBI taxonomy): domain Bacteria; kingdom Bacillati; phylum Candidatus Melainabacteria; species Candidatus Melainabacteria bacterium. The sequence continues at coordinate 41,419 of JACPSL010000003.1, read as the reverse complement.
ATTATATATATTATTGAATTCACTATTAACATCTTTAATTACTTCCAATGTATTTTTTCCATAGCCATCGGTGTGTACTCTAAAGATATTTTTTGGTGTAACTAATATTGTTCCTTCAAGTGTATTGCCACTTATGGTTCCTGGATTAGTAAGTTTAATAATAGCTTCAATAGTCCATTCTGTAAGCTCTTCTGATTTAAGTGATGTTTCTATTTTTTGTGGTTTATTTGAATCAAATGTTATTCCAGTTGCAGGCACTGTTAAATCATTCATAGAAACAAGATCAGCAGACTGACCACCAATATTGCAAGAGACACTTGAAATGCTATTGGTAAGATTGCTACCTTCTGGTAATCCATTCCCTTCATCAATAACATAAGTGCTAAATGTTTCTCCTGGTTTTATCCCGCCTTTTGGTGGTATGAGAAGTTTTGCACCTGGCGGGATTTTGTCTTGTGCAAAAGATATTTCTGGTGCACCACTTGAAGCTTGTGATGTAGAAGTTCCTGAGAACGTATTTAGTTCAGCTGTGTAATTGTCTTTAATTTGTTCTTCACTTAGTGGAACTGTGTAAATTCTTACTTTTGCAATTTCACCAGCGAAGTGATATTTATTTCCACCAGGTGTCTTTCTGTTTCCTATTCTTAAAATGTTTCCTTTTAATAAATTCAAGTAAGCTGTATCTTCTTTTGTTGCTCTAGACACGTTGCTGACTTTATCTGGTGAGACTTCTTTTAATGTTTGTAATACACCATTTATGTACAAGTTTTGTACTGCAATGAGAATACAATTTCTTCCGGAGATATCACATTTGATTTGATTTTTATCTACTACATAAGCTATGTGATACCAGGTACCTGTTTCAAAGTCTGTCAGTGTAGACGATTGAAGTTGTATGCCATCTTTGTTTTGTATTTGAATACCAAATTTATTTCCAACTGGATAACCTGCATAAATTCCTATGTGATTATCTGTGCCATCTTCTGATATGGATAAAATATAAGTTTGAGGTTGGTTATTTCCCATGAAATTATTTACTTTTACCCAGGCTTCAATTGTTCCTGTATTTGTAGTTAATTTAACAGGGTCTCTTTTTTCTAAATATGTATCAGTTCCATTAAAGCCTAGTGCATAAGGATTTGTAATTCCATCTCCCATCCAATTGCTTTTTGTATCCCATTTAAAATTATTTAAAGCTAAACTATTTGTAGCTTTAACAGTTGAAATATCATTCCATACTGAGGTCATATTAGTGCTTGCAGCTTTAGCAGTTAATTGTTTTCCATCTACGTTTGAAGCATCTAATAAGAGCGCAAGACTGTTTTTATAAACTTTAGACATTAGTTGGCAATCATAGCTTACATCTACATAGGATAAAATCTTAAAGCTTTCTTCTGGAACTAAACCATATAAGTCATTTAAATACTTATAACCTTCAATATACTTACCACCTGTCCAACTGTCTATCTTTGTTACCTGCGGGAAATACCAAAAAGCTTTTGTAGAAGGTAAAAATGATTCTTGTACTTCAGATGGTAACTTAGCATCATTTTTAATTTCTTCATCTGTAAGTACTCTGTTTAAAATCTTAAGCTGGTGTATTGAAATATTTGAATTATGATTCCATAATTTCTTTTCTGCAATTGTAAGTGGACCAGGAGTATAGTTTAGGGATGTATTTTGAAAGTTACTAGCAGTAGAAGGATAATTATTAACTCCTTCTAGTACTCCATCTACATAAATTTTGTAATTAGTTCCATCTATTACTCCGTAAATAGTATGATAGTTACCATCAGCAATATCACTTTTTCCTTGTGCTCCAACTACAGTTCCTTTTATCTCATTTAAAAGTGTTGCTCTATGATCAAGACTAAGTAAGGTAAAGTAATTTCCTTGATCATTAGTTACTGGTATATCAAGGTTGTTGTCAGTTAATATTACTGCTCCATCTCCATATGGAGTTGTAGTTTCATTAAGGATTGCAACTGTAGTTGATATTGAAATAATATTAGGTTTAGGTAGTGTACAAAGAATATTCTCAGATAGTGAACAGTTAGGAGCTTCGCTAGGACAACACTCAGGACCATGATTACCACAAGCTGGAACATCTGAAGAATTCCTACAAGTTGTACTAAATCCGCTTGAACAAAATGCCTTGTTTGATGCTAGAAATCCATTATTATCATAATTACAATATGGTTTGCCAAAGGAAGGATTTGAAATATCTAACCTATTTAATCCTGGTGCCCATCCAGTTAGTATAAGTCCACATTCTACACTGCTGCCTGTAGTACTTGCTAAACTACTTTCAGATATCTCAGTATATTTTTTATAGCTTTCATAATTTTTCTTTACTGTTTCACTTGTATAAGCTGTTTTAGAAAATTTTAAAAATGATACTTTTCCTCTAAATGCATCACTAGCAGATCTTCTATTGTCACGAGTTCCTATTGATGCTTCAGATGGATCTTTAATAATAGATGGAAGAGTCTGTGTCCAGATTTGGTTCCCATTTAAATATAATTCAGCTTTGTTACTTTCTCGTTTTAAATAAACTATGTGGTACCATTTTTTAGGTTTAAGTGGAGTAACAATATGTGTATTTTCAAGTATAAGATTTCCACTTTCGTCAATTCCAACTTCAGTGACTATACCATCTCCTTTATCCTTTAATCGGAAAATCAGATCATAATTAACTCTACTACTATCAACGCTTATTAATGTCTCTAAAGTAAAAGCGTTTGTATCTTCAATGCCTTGAAAAGCAGAACCGCTTATTAAAATAAAATCATCTACCCCGTCAAATTTTATACAGTTTGGATTTTGAGGATTTTCTTGTGTCCAGTTACTACTAAAGCTGTAGTTAAAGTTAAATAGTTTTGTAATAATCCCCTTATTAAAATCATCTTCTTCACTTGCTAAACTATCAGTGTATTTAGCTAAATTAATCCACCACTTATATTTTTGTTGTGCTGCTTGTGCTGTATTTAAATTATTTCCATCAATATTTGTAGGATCTAAATTTAAAAGCAGTCTTTCATTTTCAGGTATATTTACTGGTGGACAACAAGCATTACAGTCTTGCATCATGCATGCAGCTTCACAATAATTACATTTGATGCAATTTGATTTATTTGTTTCTTCATATAATTTTAAACAATCTCTACAAGGATTAATTAGCTCGGCTTCTGGATATTCTGGATAAGGATTATAGTCATATTCTGGGCCACTTGGGAAAAAGCAAACACTAGGACTTGTAGTAATTCCAGATGAAGATGAGCTGCTTCCTAAAGTACCTGAAGAAGAACTGCTTGTAGCTTGTGTTCCAGTAGGAAACTTTGATGCTTCAAGTAAGTAAACATTTTTTATTTGAGATTGTGTGCGAACATAATTATATATTCTTACAGCACTTATAAAACCAGTAAAGAAATCACTAGTTCCTAAACCACCTATTGTTAAAGGTGTATCATTTACTATTGAATCGTATAATGCATCTTGAGTTATATTCAGTTCTTGTTCATCACCATTAATATATAGTTTTAGTCCATTACTAGTCTCAGAGCCGTTGTATGTAAGTGTTAAATAATACCATTTATTTTCTTGTACCCTTTGTCCTTTTGTTGCTACTCGAAGTCCATCTGCATAGCTACTAGAAAGAGATGCACTTAATGTTCCATCAGCTGTTAGGTATAAGTTATAACCTCTTGCAAAATTATTTACTTTTCCAACAATTGTTGATTTTTCTTCTAGTTTAGTTGATTTTATCCAAACTGAAATAGAAAACTTGTCTGTTTTTTCAAATAATGTAATGGAACTTACACTGAGAAAATCATTTTTACCATCAAATCTTAGTGCTGATGGATTAGTACTTGTGTTTGCACCGCTCCAGCCGCTAAATAAACTTGATGGAATTGGAAAATTATTTAATATACCATTATTATTATTTCCTGATAGATCTGTCCAAATAATATCTGTACTATCTTTATTTGCAAAACTACCTGCTCCATCAATGTTCCAGGCTTTAAACTCAAGGAGTAATTTTTCTTCAGGTGGAGTTCCTCCAGTAGTTGTCGAAGATGTAGTGCTTGTTGTAGCTGGTATACAGTCAGCACTGTCTGCGCAAATATTTGAATTTGTCTCACAGCAACCGTTTACACAACAATTTACTCCACATTGAGTGTATGCACATCCTTGTATTATTTCTCCACCACCTGTTGTGGTTTCTATAGTACATGTAGAAGAACACCCATCTCCGTTTGTAACATTTCCATCGTCACATTGTTCACCACCTGCAGCATAGATATAAGTATCACCACAAGCAGCATTCATACAGACATTTATACAGGCATCAGTATTAGTAACATTACCATCATCACATTGTTCACCACCAGCAGCATAGACATAAGTATCACCACAAGCAGCATCCATGCATGATGTAGTACAAGCATCTGTGTTGTCAACATTTCCATCATCACATTGTTCTACACCTGCTCTGACTATACTGTCTCCACAAGCAGCATTCATACAAGTATTTGTACAAGCATCAGTATCATCGGCATTTCCATCATCACATTGTTCTACACCTGCTCTGACTATACTGTCTCCACAAGCAGCATTCATACAAGTATTTGTACAAGCATCAGTATTGGTGCCATTACCATCATCACATTCTTCACCACCAGCAGCATAGGTGTAGCTATCGCCACAAGCAGCATCCATACAAGAGTTTGTACAAGCATCAGTATTGTCAACATTTCCATCATCACATTGTTCTACACCTGCTCTGACTATACTGTCTCCACAAGCAGCATTCATACAAGAGTTTGTACAAGCATCAGTGTCATCAGCATTTCCATCATCGCATTGTTCACCACCTGCAGCATAGACATAAGTATCACCACAAGCAGCGTTCATACAGACATTTGTACAAGCATCAGTGTCATCAGCATTTCCGTCGTCACATTGTTCAGGTGTAGCAGCCATTGTATCTGTAATTCCATTTGGACAAGTTTCATTAGATAAACAATTAGCAGAACAGCCGTCACCATCGTCTGTGTTTCCATCATCACAAACTTCGGCACCTTCAACTACACTGTCTCCACAGACTTCAGCTTGTACTAAGAATAAATCATGAATTGTGAAATCGAGATTTAAGTCATTGAAGTAGCTGCCGTCGATTGTTGAGGTTGCAAGGTTGCAAGGTTTCAAGGTCTGATCGCTGAGTGCTGAGTGCTGAGTGCTGAGTGCTGAAACATAAGCAATTGAATAATTAGGGTTATAGTTACTTTGTACCATAGCTGGTACACATTGTATGGTTAAAATGTTTTCATGATCGCAAAAATCAGCACAATCACCACAATTTTCATAATCTACTTTACAAGAATCTGCACCAATAGTACACATTCCACAATTTATTCCATTGCCGTTATTGCAGTTAAAACAATTTTTTCCATAAACTGAAGTATAGCTAGTAATTTTTTCTCCAGCCTTACAATAAACAAATTCAGAACGATTATTATTAATATCTGTATCAGTTAATTTATATTCTTGTTTTCTAATTGTTATAGTAAATGTTACTTCATTACTTGTACTAAAATCACCAGGATGCCCGTCAGTTGCATTAGCCATGAATTCAAAAATTGCTTCTTCTCCATTTTGTCCATAAGCAAAGTAATCTACTTCAGAAGGAGTAATAGAAATAGTACCTTGTTGTCCATTAAATACGATTCCAGAGATTGGATTTTGAGCATCCCATGTAACATACTCCACTAAAGGATTTGTAGTACTTATGTGGTAAGTAAGAGTATCATTATCCTTGTCTCCTGCCATGAGCTGAATAGTTTTTGGATTCCCCTGGACTAAAATATTTCCTGGGTTTTCAAGTACAGGTCTATTATTGCTGTCTTTAATTCTAAGATTAAAAACAATTAATTTTGATTTTAGTCTTCCGTCATCTGCTTGAACTTGAATTTCAAAATCATTTATTGACATGATATTTATATCTGTAATCATGTTTGGTATGCCTGTAATTTTTGCATTCTCATTGTCTATAGATAAATCAGGAGGTAACCAGCTAATTAGAAAACTTAATTTATCTTTGTCAGGATCACTTGCTTCAAAGTTAATTGTGCATAAGTTGTTATCCTTACATTCTTTGTCTCCTGGATTTTTTAATATAGGTGCTCTGTTTCCGTCTGAAAAAGTTATAATAAATGTAATTTCATTTGAAGTACTGTTTTGTTTATTGTCTGTAGCTTTAACCATAAATTCATAGATGTAAAAGCCTGTGCCATCTTTTATATTTTGTCTTGTACCTGAAAAGATTCCTGTGTTACGATCGAAATTTATGCCTTCTGGTAAATAGGAAGCTCCAAAATAAGAACCTCCTTCTTCTTCATATCCTGCTGCTCCATATCTTCCCCCACCATAAATTCCAAACGGAATAAAATCACTACCAGTTCCTCCTTGTCCTTGTTGTGAAATTGATTCATCACCTTTTCCTCTTATGCTTGTTATTGCGTATGTTATTGGATCATTATCAGGATCAATACCTCCAACAGAGATTGCAAAAGATTCTTGTGTAGTTATAATTCGATCTCCAGGTGAGGTTAATACTGGAGGTCTGTTGCTATCAACAACTGAAACATTAAATGTAACTTCTTCTGATTTTCCTCCTCTGCCATCTTCTACATAGGCCATGAAAGTAAAATCATTAACTGACATGGCAAAAAGACTGCTGACATCATTTGGTACTCCAGTAATTAATCCGTTTTTAGTAATATACGTAAGTTGAGCTTTATCTCGTTGTGAACAGTCTAGTTCAAAATCAGTAAGAGGATTTCGTAAAAGATAGCTGCAAATATTATAAGGAATTATAGTATAAACAGTCCATTTTAAAGGATCACCATTTGGATCTTGTGCTGGAATATTAAATGAAAATGGTTTATTGTCAGAAGCTATTTTATTTCCTGGGTTTGTAATTTTAGGTGGCAGATTTGGTCCTGTACTAGCTGGGACTTTTACAACTAAGTTTACCTTTTGAGGTTCTGCTTGTGCTCCTTTGTTGTCCTTTGCAATAAAAGTAATAGTGTACGTGTCAGCACTATCTGGTATACCTGTAAATGTACCCGTTGCTCTTTCTGCATCATAAGTAAAATTAGCCCATCCTGGCAGGTCTTTGGCCTTAATAGTAACTGTATCACTATCATTTAAGTCAGTAGCTTTTACTGTAAAAATGATTTGCTGATTTATAAAATATAAATCGCTTACAAGAATCTCATTAAAACTTGGGGGTTGATTACCAATAATAGTTGAAGTAGAAGCATTGCTTGCTATTCCAATTCCAACAGGTGAACAAACAAATTTTTGTCCTGCAAAATTTGCTTTTAATGATATGTGTTGTGCTAAATCATTTGAGTCAGTTGCTTTATAGCCAGTAATTGGATTTTTAAGAGCTTCATAAAACTTCCAGAATCCAATAATGTTTTGTCTTAGTGAGGCAGTAACATCATTTAAGCTTTGGAACTCTGATTTTACTTCATCACCAGGTAAATCTTTGTTGTAAATTTTAACTATACTTATACCAAAGTCTCCGGTACCTGCTCCACTATAACGACTTGTGTACAAATGATGCTTACCAATAGCAAATGCTTCATTGGCAATATATTCAGAGGTAAGGCCAGAGTCAAGACTGTAACGACCAGAATAATTATTTTCTCCTTGTAAATCCCCGTCCACATATATTTCAAGTTTGTTACTACTTCTAACACCAGTTATAAGGTGATAATTACCATCTAAAATGTTTGAAGTTCCAATTGCTCCATTTATTTGGCCAGGTCCATCTAAGATAAAAGTAGGTACACCTTTTATAGTTAACAATGTTAACGCTTGGTCTGTTCCTATTGTTTTATGAGTAAGTAAAATTGCTCCTTTTTCACCATATCCTTCTGTACTGATTGGTATAAATCCTTCAGAGTTTACTTTTACATAAGTGCTAAATGTAACATTTGTATTGTTTTGAATTAATCCAAATGGAAGAGAAATATGCTCCCCTACCTTGGTATTAATAGCTAGTCCACAATTTATGTCAGATGGTTTTGATGATAAAGCTGCACCACTAGCACTAAGGACTGCTTTAGCAGTTTGTATGTCTGTGTATCTGAATAATTCAAGTGAATAATTATTTCTAGCTTCTGAATCTTCTAATGCAGTATTAAAAATCCTGACTAATGCAATTTTGCCTTTAAATAAATTTTCTGTTGAGATTTCTCCTGCACCAATTAAAACTGATAAAGCCCTGTTTACAACTGTTCTTTTCATCTGTGACCATACAGCTTTACCATCTAAATATAATTTTGCTGCATTTCCTGAATTCTTAGATAGTACAAGATGGTGCCATTTACCAGGAGTTATTTTTACATTTGTATTTGTTTCATCATGGTCATATGTAGTTACAATGATATTATTTGTGCTGTCGATTTCTATCTTTTGATCACCACCTCTTGCAAAAAGACTAATTGTTTCTTTAAATGTTGGATCAACATTAAATACAATTTCAATTGAGTAACTATTTGATGAACGTAATGAATCAAATGCATCAGCTGGTATAGAAATAAAGTTCATACCATCAAAGCTAACTGAAAATGGATTAGATATTGAACCATCTCCAGTCCATAAATTAGAAGTTAGTGTTCCTTTGTAAGTAGAGTTACTTATGTCAGTCCATGTAGAGGTATTTAATGATGCTGCATCACTTGCTGTTTTACCTTTACCATCAATATTACTTGCATCAAGAGCAAAAATTAAATTATTTGTTGAAATTACTGGTACTTCAGTATTACCAAATATACTAGCTGCAGCACTTGATATATTGCTGCTGGTGATGCCTTGAGAAAAATCAACTGTTCCACTTGAAGAAGCTTTTTTAGCAGTAGAAGTACCACTACTGCTAGCTAGTACACTATCTGAGCCTTCTGGTGGTTTTTGAGTTGTTACTTTATCTGTAGTTTCAATGTCATAGGTTGAAACAGCTAAAAATAAATCTTTTGATTTTGGATTTTGAAACAAAGTTGCACCACCAATAAGCCTGTAAACATCTTCAGATGGAGATCTTAGTTGTGCTGGTAAATCCATAAAATAAAAATTCTTATATGCTTTTGTATTTCCAGGTGATTTATCTTTTATGCCTTGTTCACTTGAGACAGTAAATAAGCTAAATCCTTGAAAACTTTTTAAAAAGTTATTAAGGTTATCCTCAGAGTCTTCTATAAAATTTGGAATTGAAACCAGAATATTATTTAAATATTGTTTTATAGCCATTGACTTTAAGTTATGAGAATAATATGAAAGTGCTATGTATTCATCTTGGTTGTTTAAGTTTTTAGCTTCAGATACTTGTAATCTATTGCTTTTATATTTAATATTAAAAGGAACTCCAAATACTCCCATGATGTTAAAACTTTGTTCATTTGTTGTGCCTTGAATATTTTTTAGGGTTATTGGAGCCTTGCCTTGATCTCCAAAAAAGTATAATGCACTGTTTGATTCAGCATCTAAATCATCTGGCGGAGTATTTAATAGTACAAATAATTCTTTTGAGTTTGGTAAATTGCTTACAAGTGTAGGATAAAAATTGTTTTGGCTAAAATCTTGTGGACTGGAAGTTATTGTGTCTGTATTTCCTAAATATATTTTATTGTCAGTTGATAATCCAACTAATTTATTGCCTCTGCTTAAAAGTGTGGTTGATCTGCCGTATGTGCTAATTCCGTTTCTATCTATAGGTAAATAATCTTTTTTTACTAATGGATAATATAAATCGCCTGGGTCTGTTGGTTTTAAGGATAAAATGCTTACAAAATTAACTCCTCTTGCTCCTGCTGAAATTTTTATATCATCTGTTGAAGGAGGATTTCTAGATATATCTAAGTCTGCAGAGTGATAACCACGATCAAAGGTTGGCAAATTAAACATAGTGGGATCAGTAGGAATATTTATAGAAATAGTTGGTGTAGTAGGACCATCTGCAATGGAAAGAAATTTTAAATTCTTTTCAGTTTCAATAGCTTCTTCACTTACTTTTTCTTTAGTGTATTTTTCTTTTTCCTTACTTTCAGAAGTAAGATTTTTTTTGCAATCAGTTAAACTTTCTATTTTTGAGCAATCACTGATTAAGTTAGTTAAATACAGTGAAGCTAAAAAACCATTTACATGAAGTGGATTAGAAGGATCATTGCTTATTTCTAAATATGGTAATGAAGCAAATAATATTCCTGATTCAGGATTAATACTTATATCAGAAATTGCAGTTGAAAATGTAAAATCAGAACCCAGTGGTTTATATTTTGAATCTGATAAAACCTTGATTATTCTTGGGTTATTTAAATTGATTACATATGGTGAGCTAGCTGGTACTATACCTGCTAAGGTCGTTGAATCTTTTTTAAAAGTTCTTATGACATTTGAATATACTTTGTCTGCAATAAATATATTTTCTCCTTGTACTTCAATTGGACCATTTATGCCATAAGATTTGCCACTACAATTTGGACTGTCAAATACTGTTGAGATATCTGATACTCCTTTAATTTCAATATTGTTGTTAGTAAAATCTAACTTAAATACAGCTAATCTTGTATCATACAAGCCTTCTTTGTAATTAAAAACACTAGGTGGTAATCCAGTGTCTGGATATATCCAGCTTTTTCCTTCTTGTAAATATTTAGGATAATTTTCTTCGTAAAACTTTTTAAAATCAATTCCATTGTTTACTGAATATGAAATATATAAGTAATTGTTTTTTATTTTAATTCCGCCAATATTACTAATTTTATGACCAAGTAAGTTTTCTAACTCTTTACCCCAGATATTTATTTTTGAAAGTATTTTTGTTTCGCCATTATTTTCTGTATCTTCATTTACTATAAAAACAGTCAAACCATACTCGTTAATTAAATTTTGTTTAAGCAATGATAGGATATCTGTATATTTGTAGGTATCAGGTAGAACATAACCACTGACTGCAAATGTATTTGTTGATCCTGAAATGTTACTTGCGTCAACCTCAAAATAATTAGTATGGTTTTTTGTAAAATCAATTAATTGAGTAATGTTTTTTACTGATATTGGTGCTTTATTGTCTTTTTTCCAAAGAGATGTTAAACGTCCATCTTCAATTCCAAGTAGTAAATAGCCGCTTGGTGTTACATCAAGTCCGTTTGAAAACCCGGTGTAGTGATTTGAAAAAGTTTCTTTTGATCTGTTAATAGTTCCTTGGTTTGCAGATACATCAAATCCATACAAATAAGGCTTATGTGCATCTCCTCTTGGATCTGCACCAACAGCATAAAATTCATCTCCTTGGTTATTAAAACTTGTTTGAGGTAAGAATCCTCCTAGGATTGTTTCATCTTTAGTTTTAATTGCATCAGATGCTGCACCAATTAAGTTTTGAATAGTAGAAGAAGAAGTAGTAACATTTATAAATTTTCCATCTGAATTATAAGTAAGCCCAAAAGATGTTGGATAGCCTAATAAACTCCATGCTAGTTTGTGATTTTTTATGCTGTGATCAAGATCTGAAAATCTAGTTTGGTTAGCACTAAGTAGTGATAATGTGACTGAATTAAAAGGATTATCTAGTTTGACTTTTGTTTGTGGTGAAGCCATGTAAAAGTCAAGAATGTCTAAATTAATTACATTGCATTTTTTTTCTTCGTTTTCAGTATTTGCAGCTTGTGCTAATAGAAAATTATTTTTTACTTTATTTTCTAAGTATTTAACTGAATTTTTTATTGTAATTTCTTTATCTCTGGAATAAATTTCTTTTGCTAAATTTATAATTTCTTGGTTTTTAGGATTATCAATATCTAAAACATTTTTATATGCATATGAAATATAAGAAAGATCATCATAAGTTAGTTTGTCTCTTATATGATTATCGTTACTGATTGAGTAAGCTGGCAAAAATTGATTTATTACAAATGCTGTGGCAAGCAAAAAAGCAAATATAGACTTAGCAAATTGCTTTATGTTTAATCTTGGATTGCAATAATTATTCATTACAGATTTTTTCTGGTGGCCTGATTAAGTCATGTAATTTTAATTGCTAAATTTCCTACAATTAAAATCTATATTTATCTCCATAAAAAACCAAATGTTTTATTGGTTTCTATTAGATTTCTACCCTTTTTAGAATTCTTTTTTCTGTAAAAAATGTTTGTTTCGGGATAACTATATGTATAGTAAATTTATAGGAAACTAATAAGGTCTTGTACTTATAGCTATCCCTTAAATGATAGGATGTTATCTCTAGTGTAATAGACTTTTAATTTTAGGTTTTAGAATTATCCCTTAAGTAATGTCAAAAATAAAAAGCAAAGAAAAACTTACGATTGCTCATAGTCCTGATGCAGATGATGCATTTATGTTTTATGCATTATCAAAAAATATAATAAATAACGATAGCTTTGAAATTAAACATGTTTTAAAAGATATCCAGACATTAAATGTAGAATCTGATTCTTTAAAATATGATGTTCAAGCCATATCGTTTTTTGCTTATCCTTTTGTAGAAAAGGAATATCAACTTTTATCATGTGGTGGTTCGTTGGGTTATGGTTATGGACCAGTAGTGATTAGTAAGGAAAAAATAAAAGAAAATGACTTGCAACTTTTAAAAAATAATATAATTGCAATACCTGGTGAAAAAACAACAGCTTTTTTACTTCTTAAATTGTTAATCAAAGATGTTAAATTTATTTTTGTACCTTTTGACAAAATCCTAGAAGAAGTATCTTGTGGTAAATATCCTTTAGGACTTATTATTCATGAAGGTCAATTGTCATACTTAAAGTATGGATTACATAAGGTTTTAGATTTAGGCAATTGGTGGCTAGGAAAAACTAATTTACCTCTTCCGCTTGGAGGGAATGTTGTAAAAAGAAATTTTAGTGAAGATAAAAAGAAAAAAATAAACTTACTAATTAAAAAAAGTATTGCTTATGCTCTTGAAAACAAAAAAGAAGTAATTCCTTATATTGCAAAATATGCAAGAGATATAGAAAAAGATTTTAATATGGTTGATAAATTTGTTAGCATGTATGTCAACCAATTTACTATTGACTATGGTATTTTAGGTAAGCTTGCAATTAAAAAACTTTATCAAATGGCTTGTAGGAAAGGTTTGATAAGTAAGATACCAAAATTAGATTATGTTGAATTTTAAAAAAACTTTTTTAAAAGAGTTTTCTTCAGTAAAGTTAGCTGTCACTTTATTTATCTTTCTAGCAATTACAACACTCTTAGGAACAATTCTCCCTGAAGAACCTATGGTTGGTTCAAGTGAGTTAATTAAAAAATACGGGCTCTCAAAATATCATTTATTAAAAAGTCTTGGTTTAACTGATGTTTTTCATTCATGGTGGTATCTTGCTTTATTAACAACTCTTGGAATTAATCTTACTATTGCAAGTATTAAAAAAGTTTTTCCAAGATGTAGACATGCTTTTGCCTGGCATAGATTAGGTGCTTTGGTTACTCATGTTGGTATTTTGATGTTATTACTTGGCTCTGCAATTACTGTTCTTACTGGTTTTAATGGAATGGCTCAAGTATCAGAGAAAGAAGGATTTTATCTCTCTGGTTTAAGGGACCAGATAACTCAAATTAGATCTCAAGAGCATGAGAATTGGTTAGTCCCTATAAGCAAGATGTCAATTTGGTTTGGCAAGATACCACCTTATCTTATAAGAGTTAATAAAACCTGGAGAGAAAATTATAAAACAGGAGAGCCAAAACAATGGTATAGTGATTTGTCAGTTTTAGATAAGAACAAAAAAGAATTAACCAGAAAAGTTATTTATGTAAATAATCCTCTTGAGTTTATGGGGCTAGATATTTACCAAAGTAGCTGGGGAAAATTTGTTCAAGTGACCTTTAATAATGAACCTGTAACATTACCGGTTGAAAACTTTGATGGTGAGGAAGTTGTGTTTTTGCCACTAAGTAATGATGTAGGCTTAAAGTTAAAAATAAATCAAGATACATTAGAGTTGTATTCAGTTTCTTTTATTAAAGACAGTCAAAAATTTTTAGGTAAAGTAAAAAAAGGTAAGAGTCTTCATATTGGTCCTATGAATATTGGTTTTCATGGTGTAGAAACACTTACTGGCTTACAGTTTAAATCAAATCCAGGCAATTTATTAATTTATCCTGGCTTATTGTTAATTATATGTGGTGTATTTATTGCTTTTGGTTTAAAAAAGCAAGTCTGGGCTAGGATAGATAGATCTGATGAAAAAAATAATAAAACAATAATTGATGGAATTTCTGACAGAACAAGTGGAAAATTTTTTGAAGAGTTTGAAAAAGCTATCTCAGGAATTTAAGAAATAAGGAGAATAAGAATGGAAACCATCTTCTTTAATATATCCGGAATCGCAGTATTTATTTCTATTTGGTTTTATGCATTTACATGGCTAAATAAAAAGCTTACTTTTTTAAAAAAAATTGGCTCTGCTTTTCTTTTAATTTCCTTAATAGCATTAACAGTTGCTTTAGTTACTAGAGGGTTAGAATTAAAGTTTTTTCCACTTACAAATTTATATGAGTCATTAGTAGTATTTGCTTGGGCAGTTATAGCTGTGTATTTATTTTTAGAGTGGAGATACAAGATTGATTATTTTGGCTGGATTGTTTCTAGTTTTTTACTTATTGTTTTTTTATATGCTACTTGGTTGCCAGCTAGCCAGAAACAAATAGTACCATTAATTCCTGCCCTGCAAAGTTACTGGAGAGTTATTCATGTTGCTCCTTTATTAATTTCTTATGCTTTATTTTTAATCGGAGCATTTTCTAGTGCTTTATATTTAATAAAAACAAGACCAAAAAACAAAGAAACAAAAGGAGCACATTTTTTTGATGAAGTAACATACCGGTGTATAACTTTTGGATTTCCATTACTTACACTTGGAATAATTAATGGTGCTTTATGGGCAAACCATGCATGGGGAGCTCTTTGGCAGTGGGATCCAAAAGAAACAATGGCACTTGTTACTTGGTTTGTGTATGCAGCATTTTTACATTTAAGACTTAATACAAAAGCTTCAGGGAAAGTTTTAGCGTTAATTTCTCTTTGTGGAATTATAATGGTTTATTTAACTTATCTTGGAGTAAATCAATTTAACTTTGGTGGATTACATACGTATGGAAAAATAGAGTGAGACCACAGACTACAGACTATAGACAACAGACTATAGACTATAGACCTTCTTGTAGTCTATAGTCTATGGTCTTCAGTTATGTTTATATTGCTGGTTCTGAGGTAGGAGTAGGAGAGGTATCATCTCTAGCATATTGATCTCCGTCACAACTACTATCTCCACAAGATAGACCACGTGGGCAGCATCCACCACCAGGGCAACAAACTGGAGACTCTGCTGGACAGAAAGTAGCGTTCATAGTTATTGCATTATATGAACAGCATACGTCATCAGCAGCTGTAGAGAAGCATTGTCCTCCACAACACACAGTACCACCAGGACAACTAGTCCCATTTGGATTTGGATCTGGACAACAAGTCCTATCACTAGCTATGCATGTATTACCACAACACTGGGGTTCGTCACCGGAGCAAGTAAAATAAGTTCCAATTGAACTTCGACAACAAGACTTATCGGCATCTATGCACTGAAAATTACAACATTGCTCAGTATCACTAAGACAACTAGCTCCATTTGGATTCAGCCCTGGACAACAAGTCCTATCACTAGCTATGCATGTATTACCACAACACTTGGGTTCGTCGCCGGAACATGTATGTCCATTCGGGGGTGGATCTGAACAACAACCATCATTAGCACCTATGCACCTAAACTTACAACATTGCTCAGTATCACTAAGACAACTAGCTCCATTTGGATTCAGCCCTGGACAACAAGTCCTATCACTAGCTATGCATGTATTACCACAACACTGAGGAGTACCACCAGAACAACTATGATAAGTTCCATCTGAGCCTAGACAACAAGTCGCACTCTTTGGTATGCATATATTTCCACAACAGTCCGTATTACCAAAACATGGTTGCCCATTGTCTCTAATACAACTAGGATCACCAGGCGGTGTTACAGTAGCAAAACTATTAGTTTCAATAACAATTGAAACGATCAATACTAAAACACATAAAACATACTTTTTCATTAGTTGTATCTCCTAATGTTGTATACCACTTTTTGAATACCTTGAAACCTTAAACCTGTACTTATGGAAAGATAGAGTGATTAATGATACTGCTCTAACTCAAAAATCCATTTTCCTGCAAGCTGAGGCATTTTACATAAAATACTAAGTCCATAAAATCTTGGATCAATTAAAAAATTAGGATATAAATTTAATGCAATGTTAATTTTTTCTTTTGCTTTTGAAATTTGATTTGCCATTATGTACCAATAGCAAAATCTTAAATTTGCAATGCCTAGAGATCTTTTAATAATTTCTTCTTTAGTATTTTTTAACTTAAAAGAATCATTTAAAAGCTTTGTTGTTACTTCTTCTATTTTTTGTGCAGTTGCAAGTTTTACAGATTGCTCAGGATGAATTCTATATCTAGCAAGCCTTTCTGGAATAAAATAAAACTTTCCAAATAAAGAAAACCTAAGCCAAAATTCCCAGTCTTCATAAGGAACATATTGGGTTTGAAATCCTATGGTCTTTTCAAAAAAATCTCTTCTAACTAAAGGTGTAGGTGAGGAAATAATATTTCTTAAAAGTAATTTTTCAAATATATTGCCTGAATATCCTTCAAGCTGCCTTTTTGCAGTTTTAATTTTTATCCCATTTTCATTTATTCTTGAACATTGACTGTAGACAAGAACCATGTCTTTATATTTGTCCAATATTTCAACTTGTTTTTCTAATTTGTCTTTTTCCCAAAGATCATCTGAATCTAAAAATGCTATGTATTCACCGTTTGAATTTTTTACACCATTATTTCTAGAAACAGCCCTTTCAGAATTTGCTTGATTAATTAATTTGATTTTTGTATTAAACTTTTCTAACTTTTTTTTTGTATTATCAGTTGATCCATCATTTATAATAACGATTTCAAAATCTTTAAAGGTTTGATTTAAAACACTTTCAATTGTTTCAGAAATAAAATTTTCTCTATTGTATGTTGGAATTATTATGCTTACTTTTGGCATTGTGCTTGATTGACGATTTCTTGTATTTTGTTTTTCATTGCATTTAATACTTTATCAGAGGTTGCTTCAAAATACACTCTGGCAAGTGGTTCAGTACCACTTGGCCTTGCAAAAAACCAGCTGCCATCTTCAAATAAATACTTTACTCCTTCAGTAGTATTAATTGATTTTGTTTTTAAGTTATTTATTTTTAGTAAGTTTTCTTTTTTTAAGCTTGAAATGAAAGAATTAATTTGTTCTTTATTTAAGTGAAGATCAAGTTTGTCATTTATGTATGAATAACCAGCTTCTTTAATAGTTTCACTATAAATTTGAGAAAGAGTTTTATTTTCATAAGCTAACATTTCAGTTAAAAGCATGCCAGAAAGAATCGCATCTTTATCAGGGATATGGTTTAAAATACTAATTCCACCAGATTCTTCTATTCCAATGAGTACATTTTCTTTTAACATTATTTCGCAGATCCATTTAAAACCTACTTTTGTTTCAATAGCCTCTAAATCATATCTTTTTGCTAATGAATCAATTAAATGAGTTGTAGACATTGTCCTTACTACTTTTCCTTTTAATTTTTTATTTTTAACCAGATGCCTAACTAACATTGAACCTATTTTATTTGCAGAATAAAAATTGCCACTATTATCAATTGCAGCTAGCCTGTCAGCATCGCCGTCTGTTGCTAGTCCTAAATTTGCATTTTTTGATACAACAACTTGTTTTAATTCATTTAAAAATTCTTCTTTTGGTTCTGGAAATAAATTTCCAAAAAGAGGATCTCTTTTATTATGAATTGTTATAGTTTCACATCCAGCTTCTTTTAAAATGTAATCTAAATAGTTGTTGCCTGCACCATACATAGGATCATATATGATTTTAAGATTTGATTTTTTTATCTTGTCAAAATCAATTAATGATTTTAGGTGATCAATGTATTGTTGTTTTGGATCAAATGTTCGGATATCAATGTTCTCGTAGAGACGCCCCAGTGGGGCGTCTCTATGGGCGTCAATGTAATTTGTTATCTCATCTGTTATTTCAACAGGTGCAGGTCCTCCGTAATTGGTTATGTATTTTAAGCCACAATATTTTGGTGGATTATGACTTGCTGTAAATTGAATTGCACCATTGGAGCCTTGTGGTATTTTAGCTGCCCAAAAAGCAATAACAGGTGTTGGTATTACTACTTGTGAGAGTTGAACATTTAAATCAAGATTTAATAATTCATTAGTACAGGCTTTTGCAAATTCATTAGCCAGGAAGCGAGTATCATAGCCAATTAAAACAGGTAAATTTTTATTTAATTTTTTTTCAATATATTTTCCAATGGCAATACTAACAACTCTTACATTTTTAAATGTAAATCCATCTGCAATTACATCCCGCCAGCCATCGGTACCAAATTTTATATTAGAAGACATACATACTAATATAGACTATAGACAAGAGACTATAGACCTTTTTCAAGTTTATGGTCTATGGTCTATGGTCTATGGTTTATGGTCTATGGTTTATGGTCTATGGTCTATGGTTTATGGTCTATGGTCTATGGTCTATGGTCTGTTATTGGTGCTAAGCCTTGGTACTATCAGATGAAAAATGTTTCAAATGTATGCAAGCACCCCTACATTTCTAAAAATATCAGCTAAAAATACTGTGATAATTTCTAATCTTTGAGGTAAATAACCCTTGGGTGAGAGTAATTTGTAACATTTCAAGCTACTTTTATTAAATTTGATTAAGCTTCATGAGTAATAAGTAGAATAATTATTAAAAAAAATTAATGTTGTAATTTCACATGGCTACAAGAGCAAAAAAATCTAAATCATTTGAAGATATCCAACTACAAGAGATATCTAGCAGGCCGCTGAGAGTTCTTATAGTAGAAGATGAACCTCAAGTAGCAAGATTAATTGAGCTTGAGCTTAGCTATGAAGGTTACCAAGTTAACATTGCAAAATCTGGTAAAGAAGCCATTGAAGTTGTAGGGAAATTTAGACCAGATTTAATAATCATGAATTGGATTTTGCCTGATATAAATGGTTTAGAAATTACTAGAAGGATTCGTTCGGATGGGAATGATGTTCCTCTAATTGTTCTCTCTGAAAAAAATTCTCTCTCAGATAAGGTGATGAGTTTGGATAGTGGTGCTGATGATTATATAACAAAACCTTTTGCTACAGAAGAACTTCTGGCCAGGATCAGGGCAGTAATAAGACGAAAACCACAGCCAATGGATGGACTTTTAGAGTACAAAGATTTATCTCTTGATCAATTTACAAGAGTATCTAAGCGACAAGATACAATTCTTGATTTACGTGCAAAAGAATTTGCTCTTTTAAGATTGTTTATGCTTTATCCAGAACAAGTTTTAACTAGAGAATTTATTTTTGATAAAGTATGGGGCTATAATTTTTTAGGTGAATCAAATGTTATTGAAGTTTATGTCAGATATTTAAGAACTAAATTAGAAAGTATTGCTCCTGGAAGATTACTTCATACTGTAAGAGGAGTAGGTTATATTTTAAAAGCTGACCACAAAAGCAGTGACGATGATGAAGTTTTAGATTAATCAAGAACTAGTAAGAAAAAATGTGAGCACTGAAACTCTTTTGGAAAGCTAGATTTTATAAAGTTTATATATTGTACTGCATAAGGTTCTTTTATTTCATTTGTTTGAACTTCTTTAAAAATCGTTTTTCTCCAGAAGTCAGGAGATTCACTGCTTGCTGCATAAAGTTTTCTTATGCCAAGCTTTTTACAGATTTCAGGTATTTTATTTGTAATAAATTTTCCAATCCCTTTTCCTTGTAGATCTTTTCTTACAGCAAAAGACTTTAAGATTCCAATTTTATTTTCAAATTCTATTGCAAAACAACAAATTGAGTTATTATCACTAGAGTCTTTAATCACAAAGAAATTTTTGTAATTTTCTTTGCCTGAAAACCATCTTGTAAGTCTTGTTTCTTCAAGAAGTTTTAAAATTGATTTCCAGTCACTTTGACTTGCTTTTTCAATTACTAAGTTATTAGTTAACAACTCTAAATTCATAATACTGATATTATATTACTTAATGCTACTGCGGGAAGTAGCTCAGTTTGATAGAGCGCTCGTTTCGGGTGCGAGAGGCCGCAGGTTTAAATCCTGTCTTCCCGATATAATTAGTACAATATATTTATGTCCTGGCAATGGCAAACAATTATTGAGCCTTTTAAAATTAAATCTGTTGAGCCTTTAGGTTTTACTGATCATGAAGAAAGAAAAAAAGTTTTAGAAGAAGCTTGCTATAACCTTTTTAAAATTCCAGCAGATAAAGTTTTAATTGATCTTTTAACAGACTCTGGTACTTCTGCAATGTCTTCTGAACAATGGGCTGCTATTATGCGTGGTGATGAGTCTTATGCAGGAGCAAGAAGTTTTTATATTTTTGAAAAAACAGTAAGAGAGCTTACTGGATACAAAGAAATAATTCCTGCTCATCAAGGCCGTGCAGCAGAAAGAATTTTATTTTCATTTGTTGCAGGGAAAGGGAAATGCATCCCATCTAATTCACTTTTTGATACTACAAGAGCAAATATTGAAACTACTGGGGCAGAAGCTTTAGACTTGCCTGTACAAGAAGCATTAGATTTTGAGAGCTCTTATCCTTTTAAAGGAGATATTGACTTAGAAAAACTTGAGAAAGTTCTTAAAGAGAGATCATCTGATGTTCCTCTTGTATTAATTACTGTTACAAATAATTCATTAGGTGGTCAGCCTGTTTCAATGAAGAATTTAAAAGATACAAAAAAAATTTGTAAAAAATATAATGTTCCATTTTTTCTTGATGCAGCGAGGTTTGCAGAAAATGTTTATTTTATTAAGCTAAGAGAATCTAGCTATGCTGATTGGGATACAAAGTCTATTGCAAAAGAATTATTTTCCCAGGCTGATGGTTGTCTTGTGAGTGCAAAAAAGGACGGGCTAGTAAATATGGGTGGTTTTCTTGCGATGAATAATAGTAGCTGGGCAAAAAAAGCAAGAGAAATTGAAATTATTGGTGAAGGATTTCCTACATATGGTGGTTTAGCAGGAAGAGATTTAGAAGCTATTGCTCAAGGTTTAACTGAAGTGTTAGATGAGGAGTATCTAAAGTACAGAATAAAATCCGTAGCTTATTTAGGTGAAGGACTTAGAAAAGATGGTATTCCAATTTTAGAACCACCTGGTGGACATGCCATCTATATAAATGCTAAGAAATTTCTCTCTCATATTCCACCACAAGAATTCCCAGGACAAGCTCTTGCTTGCGCATTGTATCTAGAAGGAGGTATACGTGCATCTGAAATTGGTAGTCTTATGTTTGGTAAATCAAATAATGGAATTTTCATTCCTGCAAAAATGGAACTTTTAAGACTTGCACTGCCAAGACGAGTTTACACACAAAGCCATATGGATTATGTGATCGAGGTATTTAGTTACTTAGCAAAAAAGAAAGATAAGCTCCAAGGATTAAAGCTTGTAGAAACTTCACCAATATTGAGTCATTTTACTGCAAGACTTCTGCCAACTTAAAGATTTTAATTGAGATGTAATCAAAAAATTACAAAGAAATTACATAAGTAAGCACTGTTAAAAGAAACTTTCTGGTAGAATAACTAACAATAGCTAGTAAAGATATCTATAAAAGGCAGGTTTCATATGGGAAGCTCTATTGTTCGTATTGGTGGCTTATCTATTCCAATACTTGTAGGAGCATTATTTGCTGGTGAAAATAATGTTGATTCAAAGAAGCCTCCAGTATTAAAGGCCCAAGGGATTAATGTTCAACTTAATCAACCTCTAACAAATCGAGGTAATGAATATGCTCTTACACTTAGGGAAATATATGGATTTGAAAGTAGAGAAATATACATTAGGAATTTACTTGAAAAATTAAATCCACAATTGTTATCATCAGTCTCAAATTTTAAAGATGATACAGCATTAAGTTCATTTAACAAAAAACATGATTTATCTCTTGTTTGTATAGGAATTAAAAGTGAACCTGCTGAATTTGTTTTTATTGATAACAATTACTTTTTGGGTAAAAGTCAGATACCACTTAGAGTTGCACTTACTTATGAAGAAGTTACAAATATAAAAACAAAGCAAAGTTTAGAACAACTTCTAGAAAAAAAACTCAGTGCTCATATAAATGATATGTGTGAGCAGTATGCTGTATGGAGTGAACCTTATCAATATGATTTTCAAAAAAATAGTGGAGCCTGCATGTTTGCTCTTTCTTTAGAAGGATTGTCAGGCATGGAAACAGATCTTGCAAGAGTACTTGAAACATATAGGAGAGATTATGGAATGTCTCTTAGTGCTTTATGCATAGATGATATTCATAAAGAAGAACTTTTACAAGTTTTAGGAGACGAGGGTTTTTGTGATATTCCTGAAATTGTATCTGGTACTAAAAGTGAAATATTGAGGCAGCTTGAAAGCTCTCTTAAAAAAGCAATTGATGAAAAAAAATCAGTGTTTATGTTTCATTACATGAATCATGGAAATGAAGATGGTGGTATATTGGCATCTGATTATGAAACTATGGAACCTAAAGAAATTGCAGAGATTATTTCACGACCTTACAAAGGACAATCACTTTGTGCACAAATAGATATTACAATTTGGGCAGGTTCTTGTTTTTCTGGCAGTCAACTAGATGGGATAAAAAATTACTTCCAGGAAAGAAAAGAGATACCTGTTAAAAATCTTAGAATAATAACTGAATCAAAATACACATCAGCTGGAGCAGGCACTACTCCTGAAAATGCTTCTTTAGTAAGTGATTTAATGACTGATAAATCAGGGCCATTAGATTATTATTGCTCTTGGTACAAGGAGTACCTACAGCATCTTACAAGTAAGGGAGTAAAAATAGAAAGACCTGTTGGTACTTACTTACATAAAATTAAGTTTGCAGATCTTATGACGCAGTATGATACTTCAAATAGACAAGATTCACAAGGGTTTCACTATTCAAATGATCCAAAGACTAAGAAATTAATAGAACAATATTTTACTCAAACAAAACCAAATATTAGTGTGAATAATTATATGCAAAATGTTGCTTAAAGTGATTGAATATTGTTCAAAAGCTAATTGACAATTGATAATTGATAATTGACAATTATAAACATGGCTTATCGATTTTTTTTAAATCCTACTCAAGTTAATTGGCAAGAAAAAAAAGCTAGCATTATTGATTCTGAGCAAATATATAAAGTTTCAAATGTCTTACGATTAAGAGAAAATGATCAGGTTGTTCTTTTGGATGGGAATGGCATTATTTATAATGCTCAAATTCTTTCATGTTTTTCTAGATCTATCCAATGCAGGCTTTTAAGCAGACGAACTGTAAACACGGAACCAAATTTAAGAATTACAATTGCACAAGCGTTATTAAAGGGACCTAAATTTGATTATGCACTACAAAAAAATACTGAAATAGGAGTTTGTGAATTTATTCCAATAACTTGTGAACGTACAGTTGTACAAATCAAAGAAGAAGGAATAGTCAGAGAGTTAGGCAGAAGAATCTCCAGATATCAAAACATAGTACAAAGTGCTGCTGAACAATCTGAGCGAGGATTAATACCAAAAGTTCAAGATATTTTATCTATAGATGAATTAATAAAGATAAATTTATCCGGATATGATCTTAAGTTAATTTGTTTAGAAAGAACTCAGTCTAATGGAATAAAAGAAGTATTAAATAGTTTGCAGGATAAAGTACAAAAGGTACTAGTACTAATTGGACCTGAAGGTGGTTTTACTGAAAGTGAAATAAGAACTGTTACCTCAAATGGATTTAAGTCAGTAAGTTTAGGAAGAAGAATTTATCGTTCAGAAACAGCAGGCATAGTAATATCTAGTATTTTATTTTTTTATTTTAATGATCTGTAGTTTTTACCTGTGTTCCTCTTTGTTTTGAGGATTTGTTTGAGGATTTAATCTTGTGTATAAATTCTGAGATTGTTCAGGGTGTACATATTGTACTCGTTCATCTTGTGCTGCATGCATTCGTTGCTTATGTGCATTGTTTCTGAATTTAGGTGCTTCTTCTATTAACTTTTTAGCAATCTGAAGAACTGTTTCTCTAAGTTCTTGAGGATTGTTAACTGCTGCATCAAGATCTTCATTGGTAGTTTTTAACCAGACTTGTTCGAAAGCTTCAAACGTAATATTTTGTCTTGCGTTAGCTATTGAAATTAGCCTTAGTCTTGGATTTATAACTTTGTTTGCTTTTGTGTTAATCCCAAATGATAAAAACAAATTGTTTAATCGACTCTCTATAGTTTTTTCTGATATACCAAGAATTTTTCCTGTGGTTTTGTTTGATAGTCCTGCAGCTACAAGTAATAATGTTGCTGTTTGATCTTCTGTTAGTAATTCATTTGGTGGTTCTTGTGAGGGAAAGTATTTTAATTTTTTTGCATAATAACATTTAGCAACAAGTCTTGCTCTTGGATTTATGTAACCGTTAGTATCATAGATTTTTGCTAAACGAATTAAAAATGTTGTAATTGATTCAATATTTTTAGTTGAAAAATTTAAATCTTCTGCTATTGATGCATTTGACCAACCGCTTGCCATTAATTGAAGAGCTCTTTTTCTGCTTGGATTATATTTAATTAAAAAATCTGGCTCTACTGTAACTTGTACAATATCTGTTTGTGTATTTAGCTTATTATTTTCTTGAGAAAGCAACTAAATGCCTCCTTTACATGTGCTAGCTGTAATGTTTATTCCCAAAAGCAGCAAGCCTCAATCTAAAATAGACAATTTAATTTAGTTTAAAAGTAGTATAAAAAGGAATCACCCTAAATCTGTGGATTGTTAAGAACTGGTAAATAAAAAGCATGAAAAATAAGCAATTATCATTTAAAATGCTTAGAAAATCTAGAAATGTTTTATAATTTTAAGTTGTAAGTATCATTTTCTAAAATGACTGAGCTTTATACATATTAAGGAATAAAAGGTCATGAGTGTAGGAAATCCAAGTTTAACAGGTATACCAAAACAAGCTACTCCAGTGGTAAAACAAGTAGCTCAAAATAATCAAGCAAATAATAATACATCAGCTCGTCAAGCTGCGATTGCAAATGCAACTAGACCATCAACTGGGCCGGCAGTTCCTGCACAAACAATGACAACACCTGCAGTTGTATTACCAGGAGCACCTGCTATAGCACGAGCAGGCGGTACAACAACACCAGGTACTCGAGGTGTTGCACAAGCTCAAGCTGCTCCTACACAAGGACAAGCAGGAACAGTTGCAGCAGCAATGGCTATGGCAGCAAGTCCTGCACTTTTAGCAGCAATGGGAGCAGCAGCTCTTACTAGTAAAGGAAAAGTTTTTTCAATCTCTGGAGATGCAGAGCAAGATGTAGGTAATGTTGGTTTAGGAACTGAATCAGAAGAACAAGTAGATGCATTAGTAGAAGTAGATGCAGCAGAAGCATCAGCAGAAGGTTTAAGTGCAGCAAATTCAACAGGCCAACCAGCAACTTAGAGAATTGAGAATTGAGATAAAGAAAATTCTTCTGCTTTTAAAAAAGCAGTATCCTAATGTAAAAACTGCTTTAAGTCATAAAAATCCTCTTGAACTTTTAATAGCTACAATTTTATCTGCACAGTGTACAGATGCGAGAGTAAACATTGTAACTAAAAACCTTTTTAAAAAGTATAAAAAAGCAAGAGACTATGCAGATGCAAATGTTAGTGATTTTGAAAAAGAAATTTATTCAACAGGATTTTTTAGGAATAAAGCAAAAAATATAATTGCTTCTTGTCAGATTATTGATAAAAAGTATAATGGCAAAGTCCCGGATAACTTTGAAAAATTATTAGAACTTCCTGGTGTTGCAAGAAAAACAGCAAACTGTGTTATGGGAAATGCTTTTAATGTGCCTTCTGGAGTTATAGTAGATACTCATGTTTTAAGAATTGCTCAGAGATTAGGACTTACTAAAAATACAGATCCAAATAAAGTTGAACAAGATCTAATAAAAATAATTCCAAGAGATGAATGGATAAGTTTTAGTCATATGATAATTGAGCACGGTAGAAAAATCTGTGATGCGCGAAAGCCTAAATGTGAAATTTGTATGTTAAATAAATTATGTTTTTACTCCTCTATCCTTCATAAAACACTTTTTTACTAGTGTCTTTTATTACCTTTCCAATTTTATAGCTTTTAAATCCTTCTTTCTGTATTTCTTTAGAAATATTTTCTTCTATGTTTTTATTGACTATTATTACTATTCCAATTCCACAATTAAAAGTTTTAAGCATTTCATTGTTTTCAATGTTTCCAGTTTCTTGAATTAATTTAAATATTACAGGTTTTTGCCACGAGTTTAAATTTATTTTGCAGCTTATATTTTCCGGAAAAATCCTTGGGATATTTTCACTTAGTCCGCCACCTGTAATGTTTGCAATTCCTTTTATTTCAAATTTAGCTATTAAATCTCGAATTAGTTTTGCATAGATGAAAGTTGGCGTTAAAAGAATTTCACCTATTGATTTATCTAATTTCGGATGCTTGTAATTTATATCCCATTTTGCAATTTCAAAAAATACTTTCTGGGCTAAACTATAGCCATTGCTATGCAGACCAGAACTTTCAATTCCAATTAATAAGTCTCCTTCTTGGATTTTTAAACCATCAATAATATTATTTCTTTCAACAATTCCTACTGCAAATCCTGCTAAATCATATTCATTGTTTTTATAAAATCCAGGAAGTTCTGCAGTTTCTCCACCAAGTAAAGTACAGTTTGATTCTAAACAACCATCTGTAATTCCTTTTATTACTTCTTTAGCTTGGATCGGAGATAATTTCCCTGTTGCAAAGTAATCTAAAAAAAATAATGGTTCAGCCCCTGAACAAATTAGATCGTTTATGCACATTGCTACTAGATCTATGCCAATTGTTTCGTGTTTATTTAATCTAAAAGCAAGTTTTAGTTTTGTTCCTACTCCATCAGTACAAGCAACTAAAACAGGATCTTTATATTTATTTGGAATTTGAAAAAGCCCGCTAAATCCACCAACTCCTGAGATTACCTCAGGTCTATAAGTTTTTTTTGCAAGAGGCTTAATATACTCAACAGTTTTATTGCCTGCTTCTATGTCAACTCCTGAATCTTTGTATGTAATACTTTTAGTCATCATATAAAATGATACATTATGGATTATCTTATTTGGATATTAATAGCTTACTTAATTGGTTCAATCCCTATTGGCTATTGGATTGGTAAGTTAAAAAGTATAGACCTCACAAAAGAAGGAAGTGGAAGTACTGGTACTACTAATGTACTTAGAAAAGTTGGGAAAGTCCCTGCACTTATAACTTTAGTTTTTGATGTATTAAAAGGATTTTTTCCTGTTTACTTTGTAATTCATTTGCAAAATAGTTTAATTCTTGTTTTGTTTGTTGGAATAGCTTGTATATTAGGGCATAGTAAATCTATTTTTTTAAAATTTAAAGGGGGCAAATCTTCTGCAACAGGTTTAGGTATTTTAATTGCAATAAGCTGGAAAGTTGCATTAATTACTTTTTTAATCTGGCTTATTGTAGTTTTAGCATCAAGGTATTCATCTCTTGGATCAATCATTGCAATTCCACTTGTACCAGTCTGGTTTTATTTATTTCATATGTCATATGTCTATGTACTTTTTGGGATCTTTGCAGCAGTTTATATTGTACTTATAAAGCACAGGGAAAATATTCAAAGATTACTAGCAGGGACAGAACCCAAAATAGGTGAGAATCGACTCAACAATTTTCTTTTTATAATCTACATAAGCAAATGCTTCTTCACTAGCTAGAAATCTTGTTCTCATCCAAACCCCAGAAGCTCCCTCAGAGATCAGCTCCTCCCGCTTTAAGATAATCACGTAAAAAGATTTCAGAAAAACTATAGAAAAAATCAAAGAACTTAAATACAATAGTGCAACTATCAATGATTATTAATTATTTTGAGCAGATTTTCTAAGTTCATACAATACAGTAGAAGTTTACTTTTAAATCTTTATGTTCTTGATTTAATGAAACATTATTTACGAACTTAAAAGAATATTTAACTTCATTTTTTTTCTAGCTTTACGTAAGTAATCTTTTCATCGGTGTCTAAATTTATTTTCTGGTTTTCTTACTTGATTTTATAAGTGTTGTTTGACACAAATTTTGAGATATTGCTATATACAATTGAATATGTAATAATTCTACTATGCGTAGAAAATCTACATACTCAATTGCAGCAGGAATATCAAGAGAATATAGAGAGCTTTTATCTGCTTTAAACAGGCAAACTAAAGGCCCATTTTCAGTAACTGATGCAATAAAACTTTTAAAGCTGCCAAATCAAAAAGTAAAAAAGATTTTACCTTACTTAGCAAAAAAAGGATGGCTAAAAAGAGTAAGACAAGGAGTGTATATTACTGTTCCACTTGAAGCACAAACTCCAAAATCATGGACAGAAGACAACTGGATTATTGCATCTAAAATATTTTTACCTTGCTATATTGGCGGATGGAATGCGGCTCAATATTATGAATTAACTGAACAACATTTTAGAGCAATAGTAGTTTATACAACTAAACAAGTGCGACATAGGAGACCAACTATTGAAGAAACACAATACATTGTTAGAACAATAAAAGAGGAAAGAATGTTTGGTATAGATTCAATTTGGATAAGGGAACATAAAATTAATATATCTGATCCTTCAAAAACAATAATAGATTTGTTAGATACTCCTTCACTTGGTGGTGGCATAAGACACGTTTCTCAAATACTAAGTGAATATTTTCATAGTAAACACAAGAACGAAAAATCTTTAAAAAAATATTTAGAATTAATGGGCAATAAAGTAATCTACAAAAGACTTGGTTTCCTGATAGAAAAACTCAAAATCAATGTATCTGGTTTATCTAAACGATGTCTCAAAAATATTAATCGAGGAAAAGTATACCTTGATCCTGATTTACCAAAAGAAGGGGTTGAGGATAAAAAATGGGGTTTGATTATTAATGCTTCAATTAACTAAAAATGATTAACCTGAATGAAATAAGGAGCTTGTCTTCTGAATGGGGACTGCCAATAGAAACTATAGAAAAAGATTATGTTCTTGGCTGGCTATTGTCAGGAATAGCAAGAAACACAATAATCGGAACTACCTGGGTTTTTAAGGGTGGTACCTGTCTGAAAAAATGCTACATGGAAACATGGAGATTCTCGGAAGATTTAGATTTCACGGTTTTACCAAATGGAGTAGCTGAACAAAAAGAAATACAAAAGCAGATTAATACTATATTAGAACAATTACAAAAAGAATCAGGAATTCAATTCTCCATAGAAAAAACAAAGTTAGAAGAAAGACCAAATCAAAAATCAATTGAAGGAAGTATTTATTTTCAAAGTTTAACAGGCAGAAGTACACCAGTAAGAATAAAATTAGATATAACTCAAGATGAGATAGTTGTATTAGAACCTATTAAGCGTTCTATAGCACATACTTATAGTGATTCTTTACCCTTAAACTCAGAGGTGCTTTGTTACACTTTTCAAGAGCTTTTTGCAGAAAAGATACGTGCTATGGGGCAAAGAACTCGCCCTCGTGATCTTTATGACATAGCTAATATTTTTTGGAGATGCCATTCAGATTTAAAAGAAAGTGAAATAAGAAATGTATTTTCAAAAAAATGTGAATATAAAAATTTACCAATTATCACATTAGGAAATATTCAAAATTCTCCAGCATTAACAGAATTAAAAACCGAATGGAAAAATATGCTTGGACATCAAATCCAAGAATTACCAGATGTGGAGCATTATCTTTCTGTTCTTCCTGAACTTTTCGAATGGCTTGAGGGCAAAGAAAAAATTACATTGCTTCCTGTCTTTGCAACTAAAGAACAATTGGATCAAAAATGGAAGCCACCAGTAACAATTAGCCATTGGGAAGATGGTACATATCTTGAAAGAATAAGATTTGCTGCTGCCAACAGGCTATGTGTAGATTTAAGATACCAAGGTAGTAGCAGAGTTATAGAACCATATTCCCTGAGAAAAACTAAAGATGGAAATATTGTCCTTTATGCCAGAAAACATAATACAAAAGAAGACATATCCTATAGGGTTGACAGGATTGAAGGTGCGGCAGTTACAAAAACTGCCTTTGTACCTGCATATAACATTGAACTTACTCCTGCAGGCACACTAAATATTCCACCAACAAAACCTTATTACAGTGAAGATACCAAGCGTTCGAGACATACTTCTACAAGAGTCAGACCCAAATATTTATAATTTATTTATATTTGCAATTGAAAAGATGTGAAAATTACATTGAAATCTTGATTAGCTTTCTTTTATTGACTTCAACTCTTTAACTTTTGTAGTATTGAAGAACAAAGGGTTTTCACTAGTTAGTAAAAATTTATGATAGCTGTATTTGAAAAGATTTTAGTTGGAGCTTCAAGTATGTTTCCTTCCCAAAGGAAAGATGTACCAATCCGAAGAAATGCAAGCAGCAAGGTTGAAGAAGATGTTATAGGTGGTACCGTTGAGTATGCAAAAAGTATTGAGCAGGAAGGTAAACGACCATGGTTTGGTATAAGAGAATTAAAAGTAGCTGGGGAAAAATACTTGATTAAACCATTTGGTAAACCAGGAGGACAAGTTCACGTGTTTGTAATTAATAGATTTCCTCATCTTGTTTTTAAGGTGCCATATGAAAATCCAATATTTGATCTTACTGATTGTAACTTTAGAAGAGAAGCTGCAACTATAGAAGTAGTTGCTAACAACTTGATTGGGCAGAAGAAACTAAAAGCTTTAGATGGTTTCCCACTATGCAAAATCCCTGGGTTTGCTGCATTCGGATATTTAAAAGTACAAGGACTTGATAGAGGACTAGTAGTACAGCAAATTGGGGAGCAAAATTCTGTAACTCCTGAAGAACGGGAAAAGTTATGGGAGTTTTTAAATGGAAAAGGGGTACACACAGACTGTGTTAAATATAATAATTCTGCTGCTATCCTTGGGAGCTGGGGAAGAAGAGAAGTAGTAAACATTGATAATGCTGATGTTCAAATATCAGAAGAAAATGGACAAAGATTTAACCTTGATGAATTGTATTCTAAGTGGGTAAAATAGTATTTTGTAAGCTAATACTAATAGGGTGATTCTTTGTTAGCTCAGATGTTGTTACAAATGTAATCATATTAGCATCGGTTAAATAATCCTCTACAATCCATTACAAATTAAATCTCCCATCTCTTTAGTTCCAACTAACTTACAACCATTTTGAAAAATATCTTTTGTTCTGTAACCTTTTTTTAAAGTGTTTTTTACTGATTCATTAATTGCACTATAAACTTGCTCATCATTAAAACTATATTTAAACATCATAGCTACTGAAAGCATCATTGCAAGTGGATTTGCTAAATCTTTACCTGCAATATCAGGTGCACTTCCATGAACAGGTTCATATATTGAAGCATAAGTTCCATCTCCCATTGATGCACTTGGTAACATTCCAATACTTCCAGTTAACATAGCTGCTTCATCAGATAAAATATCACCAAATAAATTCTCAGCAAGAATTACATCAAATTGTTTTGGATTTTTAATAATTTGCATGGCAGCATTATCAATATATAAGTGTTCTAAAGTAATATCTTTATAATTTTTTGAAACTTCAATTACAACATCTCTCCAAAGTTGTGAGACATCTAGTACATTTGCTTTATCAATAGATGTAACTTTCTTTTTTCTTTTTCTTGCAATTTCAAATGCAACTTTTGCTATTCTTTTTATTTCTGATTCAGAGTAAATCATTGTGTTAAAACCAGTTCTCTCATTATTTCTAACTTCAATTCCTTTTGGTTTTCCAAAATAAAGCCCACCAGTAAGTTCTCTAACTACGATTAAGTCAGTGCCAGTTAAAACTTCTTTTTTAAGAGTAGAAGTGTCAAGAAGTGGATCAAAAATCATTACTGGTCTAAGATTTGCAAAAGCAGAAAGTCCTGCTCTTAAACCTAGTAAACCGCTTTCTGGGCGTTTTTCTCTCGGTAAGTTATCGTATTTTGGCCCGCCAATTGCAGCTAATAAAACTACATCTGATTTTTTACAGGTATTAAGTGTGTCTTCTGAAAGTGGTACTCCAGAATTATCAATTGCAATTCCACCAAAATCTTTTTTTTTAATATTAAATTTGTAATTAAACTTTTCTTCTATGACTTTAAGTAACTTTTCAGCTTCTATAGATACTTCTGGTCCTATTCCATCACCACTAAGTAAGGTTATTGTTTTAGTCATTTCTTTCTTCAATCTTTTTTCTAAATTCTTTTATTTCAGTAGTTAATTCATCTATTGTTATTGCTTCTTTTGTTTGTTCTTCTAATTTCTTGATTTCTTTAACTTGAGATTCAACTTTTTCTTTAGTTATTGCAGGGTATTCACTAGCTCTTATAGTTATATTTGTTTCAGAAGTAAGCTCTTGTGGAAATACCTTATCTTTGTAGATAACAATACTTGCCACTTGTTTTTTATTATTTATAAATGTGCTTAAATTGCCAGCTCCTTTTATAATATCTTCTTTTATTTGGTCATATAAAATTTGTTTTTTAATTTCATCTTTAGCATCTTCAATAGTTGCATTATTTTCAGCAAGGAATTTTTTAAATGCTTCTTCTCCACCTTGTTTTTCGGTGGTTAAATTAAATCTTTTATTTATTTCTTCTTCATTTGCTTCTAAGTTTCTTGCTTTTGCTTCCTGAAGAATTAAGGTATCTTCAATTATTTGATTTAATATTTTTTCTTTTACAGCATTTTCTTGATTTTTTTCAATAGGTAATTTCTTTTGCCTGGCATTAAATAATCTATTAAATGTATTTAAGTAAATATTTTCACCATTTACATTTGCAATTATTTCATTGTCTTGTATTTGAGAAAAAGAAGGATTGATAATTAGAAATAAAAAAAGAAAAGAGATTATTATTTTATAAAGGTATTTCTTCATTTGCTATGAATATTATTGTAATTTAAATTTGAGCTTTTTTCTTGGGTGATTTGACTTTTTTATGCAATTTTTTTGTTTATCTGAAGTGATCTTAAACGACCTAAAAGTTCAAATAAAAGCTCTAACTGTCTTTCAGCGATTAATCCTAATGTTTTAAAAAGTAAGTATGATGTATGACTTCCTTCCCTAGCATTTGATTTAAAAATAGTTCTGTCGGTTATATCTTTTGGAAGTAAGGACTGGATGCTTAACCAATTTTGTAGTCTAAAGTTTATGTCAATTTTAATTGTTGGTGATAAACCTGATTCTGATTTTATGGTTTTTATTCCGACTTGGCTGGCAAGAATTCTAAGCTCTACAATTTTTATAAGGTTTTCAGCTTCTTTTGGAAAATTACCAAAACGATCTTTCCATTCAGCACTTAAATATTCAAGTTCTTTGTTTGTTCTAACATTTGCTAATCTTTTATATTCAATTACTTTTTGTCCTTCATCTTCAATATAAGTATTTGGTATAAAGGCACTGATGTTTAAGTCTACAACGGTTTCTAATTCAATGTCTTCTACCTCAAGTCCTCTTAATTTATCAACTGCTTCATTTAAAAGCTTACAATATAAATCAAAACCAACTGAAATCATGTGTCCATGCTGTTCTTGTCCTAAAATATTTCCTACGCCTCTAATTTCCATATCACGAAGTGCAATCTGGTAACCTGATCCAAGATTAGAAAATTCTTTAATTGCTTGCAATCTGTTTTTTGCAACCTCGGATAAAATTTTATTTTGTAGATAAAGACAGTATGCAAATGCCTGGATTTCTGCTCTGCCAACCCTTCCCCTTAATTGATAAAGCTGTGCAAGTCCCATTTGATCAGCATTATCAATGATTATAGTGTTTACATTTGGAATATCTAAACCAGATTCAATAATTGTAGTACAAACAAGTACATTATATTTTTTAGCCCAGAAATCTAACATTACTTTTTCTAATTCTTTTTCTTGCATTTGTCCATGTGCAATAGCAATATTTGCTTCTGGTGTAAGTTCTTTTATAAAAGCTGCTGTTTTGTAAATTGTTTCTATTTTATTGTGAACAAAGTAAACTTGCCCTCCTCTTTCTAATTCATGAAGAATTGAGGTTTTTATTATTGTAGGTTTAAACTCTCCTACAAAAGTTTTTATTGGTAAACGATTTAATGGTGGGGTATTAATTAAAGACATGTCTTTAGCACCAGATAATGCCATATTTAATGTACGTGGAATAGGAGTAGCACTTAAAGTAACTACATCTACTGTTACTCTTAATTGTTTTAATTTTTCCTTATGAATAACCCCAAATCTTTGTTCTTCATCAATTACAACCAAGCCAAGATCTTTAAACACTACATCTTTTTGTAATAGCCTGTGTGTTCCAATTACTAAGTCAATTTCACCAAGAGCTAATTTTGCTATTGTGTCTTTTTGTTCTCTTTGACTTATAAATCTGCTAAGAATACCAATTCTAACTGTATAAGGTGCAAGCCTTTCAAAAATAGTATTAAAATGTTGCTGAGCTAATATTGTAGTTGGTACTAGTACTGCTGCTTGCTTTCCGGATAAAATTGCTTTAAAAATTGCTCTAAGTGCTACTTCAGTTTTCCCGTAACCAACATCTCCACAAATAAGCCTGTCCATTGGTTTTGTTGACTCCATATCTGTTTTTACTTCACATATAGCTTTCCATTGATCTGGAGTTTCAGTATATGGAAATGCTTCTTCCATTTCAATTTGCCAATGTGAATCTTGATTAAATGAAAAGCCTTCTAATTTTGATCTAGCTGTATAAAGATTTAACAGGTCTTCTGCAATTCTTTTAACTGCTTTCTTAACTCTTTTTTTTGTTAGCTCCCATTCAGCTCCGCCAAGTTTTGAAAGCTTTGGAATTACATCGGCTGAACCACGATATCTATAAAGTAAATTTACTTGATGTGCTGGTATATAAAGCTTTCCATCACTAGCATATTCAATCATTAGGTATTCACGGGAAATATCATCTACTGTCATTTTTACAAGACCACGATATTTTCCAATCCCATGCTTTATATGAACAACATAATCATTTACTTTTAAGTCTTCTATGTTAGTAAAGTATTCATGTTTATCTAATTTTGTTTGTTTCTTTAAAAAATTTGGTTTACGTTTTGTACCAAATATTTCCTCGTCAGTAAGAATTACTATATTTGAAGAGCTCATTATAAAACCATTTGTAGTACCACCTTTACAAATTATTATTTGATTGGATTTATAATCTTCTTCTTTTATATTTTCACTCTCTGAAGTAAATGAAGGTAAGTCCCATTCTCTTAAAATACCTTTAATTCTTTGTACTTGATCACTAAAAATTACTACTTTATTATTTAAAGAAATCCATTCTTTTACTTTAGCTGCAAATTTATCAATTTGATTTTGAAATTTATCTGACGGATAAAATGCTAGATTAATTAATTGATTAGTTTTTATGTCAAATGTTTCAAATCTTTCTATGTAACTTGTAGTGAAGTTTTGTAGACTTTTTATTACAAATTTTTCATCATGTATAAGCAAATGAGGTAACGGAATTATTTTTTTATTATTTTCTAGTTCATTTTTTATTTCTAAATTTCTTTTATGCCAGTTTTCTAATAATGTTATATTTGAGTTCCAGTCATCAACTATTACAAGTGTTTCTTTAGGCAAATAATCAAACAATGATGAGTCTCTTTGATTAATTAACTGTGAGTAATATTCTACTGATTCACAGTAACTATTAATTCTTATTTGTTCAATTTCTTCGCTTGGAAATTCTTTACTGCCTTTAATTAAGTCTTTTATTTTATTAGCAAGTTCATTAGTATTTAAATTTGCTATGTAATATCTTGGATTTATAATTATTTCATTTATATCTTCAATTGATCTTTGAGTAGAAATTAAGTATGTTTTAATTGATTCTATTTCATCTCCAAACAACTCAATTCTAGAAGGCTCACCAATAATTGGATAAATGTCAAATATGTTTCCTCTTGTACTAAACTCTCCTCTGTTTGTTACTAGTGGTGTTTTTTTATATCCAATTAAAACCAGCTTTTCTGATAATTCTTGTGAATTTATACTTGAACTCTTAGTTATTTTAAAACTATATTTTGTAAAATCTTCTTTGTTCCATATTTTTTCAGATAAACATTTTAATGAACTAATAATTAAACATTTTTTATGTCCAGGAGTTAATGAAATTAATGTTTTTGCTTGATGAGAAATAACATCTACATCGCTTGAAATTTGATCATATGCAGATACTTCTTGACTACAGAAATAACAAATGTTTTCAGTTGTTAAGTTTTTAATTTCATAATAAAGATTTATCGCTGAACCTGGATCGTTTGCTAAATAAAGTATTGGTTTATTTAAAGAAGTTATTAAAGAAGTTAGAAAAAATCCTTTTGCAGAATCTGTTAAATTACTGAGGTGAGTGCTGAGTGCTGAAGATTTAAGGAATTCATTTATTAAGTAATTAATGATCATTTAAATTTTATACCCAGAACAAATGCCTTTTTGTTGCATTTCTAATAAAACAGTATAAGTTGGCAAAATGTACAATGTTTCATTTTCAGATAATGATTTAATAGCACCTTTAAGAGATACTAATAATTTTTCATTTGTTTTAATTTGATGTTCATTAATGCCTGCATATTTTAATCTTAAAGCCATATCAAAAGCTCTTTTACCTGAAACAAAAATTTCTTTTTTATGATTTGATAAAAGATCAAATCTAGCATCCCAAATCCAGGATATATCTCTTCCGTCTGCAAGATTGTCATTTAATGCAATTAAAAACCTGGAATTAGGAATTTGAGTAAGCAATTTTAATACTTCAGTTGCTCCAGTTGGATTTTTAATTAAGTAAATCCAAGACAACTTATTCTTAAATCTAATTTTTTCTCCTCTTCCAAAAATTGTGCTGTAAGACTGAAACCCTTTTTGAATTTGTACATTAGTAACATCGCTAATAGTCTTTGCAATCGCAATTGAACAAAGTGTATTATATAAATTAAAAATTCCAACAAGAGATATAAAAAAATTATTCTTATGATCATCATAATTTATGTCAAAGTAAGTACTTAAGTTATCAGTTTTAGTATTTGAAATTGTAAAATTTGTATCAGGTTTTTTAAGGTCACATTTTGAACATTTATAGTCTCCAAGATGTGCAAGTGTTTTATATTTAAAAATAAGATTAGATTTACATTCAGGACAAGATGTTATTTCTTCGGGATCAACATTCCAGATGTTTGATATATCATCATTATTTTGTCCTGAAACAACTTCTAAACCTCTAAACCTCGAAACCTCGAAACCTCCTTTATTAACTCCATAGTAGATTTTTTTGTTGTTAGCATTTAAAAATGCAACTCTTGGATCATCTGCATTTAATATAAGTATGGCATCTTTATTGTTTGTAATTCCTTTTTCAATTAACTTAACAGTTGTATCAAGTTCTCCAAAACGATCTAATTGATCTCTAAAAAAATTAGTTACTGCAATTACATTAGCTTTAATTAATGATGTAAGTAAAGGAAGAGTTGCTTCATCTATTTCTAAGATTATAAAATCATAGTCAAGACTACCAAATAAATTTGAGCTTTGAATTAAGGTACTAGCAACTCCTGCAAGTAAGTTTGCACCAAATTTGTTATAAGTAACTTTTTTCCCACTAGCTTTTAATATGCTTGCAAGCATTCCAGTGGTTGTACTTTTTCCATTAGTGCCAGTTATTAGAATTATTTTTAAATTGTTTTTTAATTTAAAATATTTTATAAAGTTTTTTTGAATCTTAAGAGCAACTTTTCCTGGAAAGTTTGATGCTTGTCCCAAGTAAAGAATCCCTATTAAAGAACTAATTAGCTTAGTAATCCAAAGAATTAGTATGAAGTTCAAATTTCTCATGGTGAGCCATTACGCCGATGCGCCGATACGTTCTATCCTGGTGGCCATTTATGAAATCTTCCACCTAAAACATGAACATGTAAATGATGAACAGTTTGACCCCCATTATCCCCAGTATTTATGACCGTTCTAAACCCATCGTTTAAATCTTTTAATTTAGCTACTTCTTTTACTGTAAGTAAAAGTTTTCCAAGTATATCTTTATTTTCAACCTCAAGAAAATTTTTATAATGCTTTTTAGTAATTACTAATGTATGAATAGGACTAACAGGATTAATATCATTAAAAGCTACAAACTCTTCATTTTCAAAAATGATTTTTGTTTGTAATTCTTTATTTGCTATTTTGCAGAAAATGCACTCTTGGTTTGTACTCATCATAAATACAGTATAATACAGGTAATGAAAGATACTAAGACTGTAAGTTTGATTATAGAAAAAATTAAAAATTTAAGAAAGAGTCTTGTGCTTTCTCATGAGAATCCTGATGGTGACACCTTAGGCTCAATGTTAGCTCTTGGTTCTTTACTTAAACAACATGGGCATATTGTTGATCATGTAATTTCTGATCCAGTTCCAGAAATATATAAGTTTCTTCCTTTTTCTAATCTTGTTAAAACTTCACAAGATAAGAATTTGCTTGGCAGTTATGAATTAGCTTTTTCATTGGATTGTGGTTCTGTAAGAAGACTTGGAAAAGCAAAAGATCTTTGGTTTAACTCTAAAGCAACAATAAACATTGATCACCATGTTTCAAATGAAAGATTTGCAAACATTAATTGGATTGAATCAGATGCAACAAGTACTGGGCAGTTAGTTTATTGGTTAGCTAAAAGCTTAAATGTAAAAATCACAAAAGAAATTGCAACATTGTTATATACAACCTTACTTACTGATACAGGTTGTTTTTCAAATTCAAATACAAGTTCAAATGCATTAAACTGGGGAGCAGAATTAATTGAACTTGGTGCAGAGCATACAGGTGTTTATAAGAAAGCTTTTTTAGAAAAACCATATAAGTCAATTAAGATATTTGGAAATGCTTTATCTAATTTAAATTTAACAGAAGATGGAAAAATTGCTTGGACATATGTTAGTAATGATTTACTGAAGAGTTTCTCTGCAACTAGTGAAGATACAGAAGATATTGTGGATTATATGATAAGAACAAAAGGAGTTTTAGTTAGTGTTTTTTTTAGAGAAGATGTAGGTGAGACTAAAGTTAGCTTAAGATCAAATACGGATGTTGATGTAAGTAAAATTGCAATTTCAATGGGTGGTGGCGGACATAAAAAAGCTGCAGGAGTTAATATAAAATCACCATTCTTAAAAGTAAAAGATCTTGTCTTAAAAAAAGTTATTGATGCAATAAATGAATAAGAATAAAAAAATCTCAATTATTATTGCAGGAGCTGGTAGTGCATCTAGAATGGATTCTGGTAACTCTAAATCAAAACTATTTGTGTTATTGGAAAATAAGCCACTAGTAATTTATTCTTTAGAAAAGTTTCTGCGACTTAATGACGTGCTTGAAGTAATTGTAGTGACAAATGATATTAATGCTACAAGAGAACTTTTAGAGCTGCGACCTACAAGCTGCGACCCAGGAAAAGTGAAAATTGTTTTAGGAGGTAAGAAGAGACAGGATTCTGTTTACAATGGTTTTTGCAAAGTTAATCCTACGTGTGATTTAGTTTTAATCCATGATGTTGCAAGGCCTTTGTTTGAATTGGATGATGTAAACAAGTGTATTGAAAGTGCTTATATTAATGGAGCTAGTGTATTAGCTATACCTCTTGTGGACACTATAAAGAAAAGTAAATCAGATAAAGACAAATTAGTTGTTGATTCAACAATTAGTAGGGATGAATTATATTTAATACAAACTCCACAAGTATTTAAATATGATTTATTAGAAAGATGTTACAGATTATTTAAAGATTCAAGCTTGACAATTACTGATGAAGCACAAATGATAGAACTTTTTGAGAATTCTGTTAATCTAATTATAGGAAACAGAAAAAATATAAAAATCACTTATCCTGAGGATTTAGAAATTGCTAGTGCAATCTTAAAAGAAGTAAAGAATTATGTCAGATGTAATTAAAATTAAAGTACCAGCATCAACTGCAAATTTAGGACCAGGCTTTGATACTTTGTCGCTGGCTTTGGAATGGTTTAATGAATTTACGTTTAAAGTAACCAGTGGTGGTCTAAAAATTAAAGGAGAAAATGCTTCTTTGCCATTAGATAATACAAACATAGTCTACAAATCGTTTTGTGAAGCGTTTAAAAAATTAAAAAAGGATCCTCCGCCCTTAGAAGTAAA
This sequence comes from Candidatus Melainabacteria bacterium, assembly GCA_016193285.1. Classification (NCBI taxonomy): domain Bacteria; kingdom Bacillati; phylum Candidatus Melainabacteria; species Candidatus Melainabacteria bacterium. Next base: position 877 of record JACPSL010000003.1, on the reverse strand, counting down.
TATTGATTGTCAGATTCCAATGGCTAGTGGATTGGGTTCAAGTGCTAGTGCCATTGTAAGCGGACTTTTAGCTGCTAATTACTTGCTTGGTGGCTCTTTAAAAAAAGAAGATATTTTAAGTTTAGCTACAAAATTAGAAGGTCACCCTGATAATTGTGCTGCTGCAATATATGGTGGATTAACTGTTTCTGTTTCATTTGATGAAAAAGTTTTTGTAAATCAGTTTCCATGGCCAAGAGAATTATTAGTAATAGTAGTAATTCCTGACTTTGATTTGCCTACAAGAATTTCTAGAGAGCTACTACCACCAAACATTCCATTTGGAGATGCTGCTTTTAATGTAAGTAGGACTGCATATTTACTTTCTTGCTTATTAAATAAAAATTGGGAAGGTTTAAAAATTGGTTTTCAAGATAAGTTGCACCAGCCATTTAGAAAAGATCTTGTGCCTGGCATGGAAGATGTATTAAATGAAGGCATGAAATATGGTGCATGTGGCGGTACCTTATCAGGAGCAGGGCCTACGCTTGTAGCTTTTATAAACAATAAACAAAAGGCAGAAGATATTGGAAAAGCAATGACTTCTAAGTGGAAAGAATTTAATGTTAAAAGTAACTACAAAGTTTTAAATGTTGCTAGTGATGGGGCAAAAGTTGAAAGTTTAGTTATAAATTAAGTAAATTATTTATATCAAATGTACCCACATAGCAACTGTAGCACCAAGTATTGCTCCAATAACGCAACTTTGAAAATTAATCTCGAGAAAAGGCGTAATTCTTGAAAATATTAAAGTTTAAACAAAAATAGATGGCCTACATATTAATTCCTGGCATTGGTAGTTGTAATTGCTTAAAAGCATACTCTGTTCCACCAACTG
>JACPSL010000002.1 GCA_016193285.1 Candidatus Melainabacteria bacterium | reverse complement strand
AACTCCTATTCGTTGTTCTGACGGCACTTGTGCAGTAGCACAAGCAAGTTGTCCTTCAACAGGTACATGTCCAACTGCAACTCCTATTCGTTGTTCAGATGGAACATGCGCAGTAACCCAAGCAAGTTGCCCATGTCCTGCTGCAACTCCTATTCGTTGTTCTGACGGCACTTGTGCAGTAGCACAAGCAAGTTGTCCTTCAACAGGTACTTGTCCAACTGCAACTCCTATTCGTTGTTCAGATGGAACATGTGCAGTAACCCAAGCAAGTTGCCCATGTCCTGCTGCTACTCCTATTCGTTGTTCTGACGGTACATGTACTGCAACTTTATCTTCATGTCCTGGAAATTGTCCACAAGAAAAACCAATTAGGTGTCCGGATGGTTCATGTGCTCTTACTGCTTTAGATTGTCAAGGTGTTGGAGGCTGTCCAAAAGAAAAACCAATTAAGTGTCCTGACGGCTCATGTGCTCTTACTGCTTTAGATTGTCATTTAGATTGTCAAGGTGTTGGAGGCTGTCCAAAAGAAAAACCAATTAAGTGTCCTGACGGCTCATGTGCTCTCACTGCTTTAGATTGTCAAAATATTGGAGGCTGTCCAAAAGAAAAACCAATTAAATGTTTTGATGATTCTTGTGTAGCTAAAATATCAGAGTGTTCAAAGCCACAGCAATGTACAATAGAAAAACCCATTAAGTGTCCAGATGGAATTTGTGTAACTAACTTTTTAGAGTGCTCATGTCCACCAGAAATTCCTATACGTTGCCCAAATGGACTTTGTACAAAAACCAAAGAAAACTGTACTTCTACTTGTTTAGAAACTCAAGTAAAGTGTTTTGACGGAAGCTGCGTAAATAGCTTTTCAGAATGTCCTTGTCCACCAAATATTCCAATAAGGTGTCCTAATGGATTTTGTGTTATATCTAAAAAGGACTGTACATCCTTTTGCTCACCTAACGAATTTAAATGTCCAGATGGTAGTTGTGTATCCAAACTCTCAGATTGTCCTTGTCCTATCAGTTCACCTATTAAATGTCCAAGCGGACTTTGTGTAAAGAAAAAACTTGACTGTTCTTTTGCTTGTGCACCAAATGAGTTTAAATGTTTTGATGGAAAGTGTGTCTCTAACTTTTCAGATTGTGCTTGTCCACCAAGTACACCATTTAGGTGCCCTAGCGGTTTTTGTGTTAAGAATGAGAAAGACTGTGATTCTTCTTGTCCACCAGGCCAAGTTAAATGTTTAGATGGGAATTGTAAGCCTAATTTTGCAGATTGTCCTTGTCCACAAAATGCTCCATTTAAGTGTGAGAACGGATTTTGTGTAGCAAGTGCTGAAAAATGTACTAAAAAATGTCCACTAAATCAAATCAGATGTTTTGATGGAAGTTGTGTAAGTAATTTTTCAGAGTGCCCATGCCCACCAGATATACCAGTAAAATGTCCAAACGGTCTTTGCACAAATGTTAAAGAAAATTGTCCGGTAGATTGTTTAGAAGGCCAGATTAGATGTCCTGATGGAAGTTGTGCAACTACTTCTTTAGAGTGCTCATGCCCACCTGAAATCCCAGTACGTTGTCCAAATGGTCTTTGTGCAAAGAACAAAGAAGATTGCACATCAATTTGTAAAGAAGATCAAATTAGATGTCTGGATGGAAGTTGTGTAAGTAATCCATCAGACTGTCCATGTCCACCTGACATTCCTATTAAATGTGCAAATGGATTTTGTGTAGTAACTAAAGACAGTTGTCCAAAGTCAGAGCTTTGTCCTGATGAAAAGCCAGTTAGATGTTCTGATGGAAGCTGTGCAGTTACTAAAGAAGATTGTACAAGAACAATTAAAATAGATCCTTCTTCAGGAATAGCACAAATCAATAAAGCACTAAGAAATTTAATCCTTGCAAGAAATAAGCTTTCAAAGTCATCTAGAATTGCTAGACCTTTAGCTAAGAAGATTCTCTCCATTATAAAAGAAATAAGAAACCAAATTAGATTTGGTGGAGAAAATTGTGGTGATGATACAATTCTTTCTACAGATGACTTAATATCCGTAGTAGATGAAGTAGACGCACTTAGCTGTAGTGAAGATAGCACTTCAAGTTCAAGCTGCATCCCAGAAGACGTAGTTACTGAGTTCCGTGAAATAGTTGATGAGGCTATAAGTATCATCCTCTCAGTTATTGACATAGATGAGAACGAAGATCTTGTACCTGATATCTGCAAGAAGAAGTAACAATCTGTTATCAAAAGTTCTTATGTTTATTAGTAGAAAAAACTACTTGATAATTTCTTTTATATCAGCAATTTATATTTTGTTTTTTTGTAACCAAGTATATGCTCAGCAAACTATATTTAATGTACCTTCTGCTGATGTACTTGAAAAAGGACAAATATTTATTCAGCATGAAAGCCAGTTCTCAGGAGACTTTGGTTTGTTTACTAATTATGCATCGCTTGGAGTAGGAAAATATACTGAACTTGATTTAACTTTGTTTGGTGTTGGAACAAATAATGTAAAAAATGAAACACTTGGTATTGGATTTAAAACAGCACTGCCAGTTCATAAAGAAAGCGAAACAAAATTTACTTTTGGAAATATAGTTCCTGTTTCACTTAGAGGTAATGGTGTAGGAGGATACTTTTACTCTCATTTGAGCACACGGTTGCCAAAGATTAAAACAAGACTTACTTCTGGTGTTTTAGTTGGAACAACCACATTGTTTGGAAGAGATTTTGTTTCATATATTGCTGGAGTTGAGCAGCCTATTACAAAAAGATTTGGCATAATTATGGATTATCATTCAGGGAAACATGCTAATGGATTTTTAATCCCTGGCTTTTATTATGGCTTTCCTAAAAATATTACCTTGTGGGCTGGATATCAAATACCAAATAATAAAGCTAATGGTGACAATGGATTTGTAATTGAACTTTCTAGAATTTTTAGCTTAAAATAAATCAACATTAATGAATGTTCAAGAAAAAATATTAGTAACTGGAGCTACTGGATATGTTGGTGGAAGATTAGTACCAAGATTACTTAATGCGGGATACAAAGTTAAAGCAGGAAGTAGATCGCTAGATAAATTAAAAAGCAGAGAATGGGCAAACCATCCAAATGTTGAACTAGTAACTTTTAATGCTTTAAATTTAGAGTCTCTTACTCAAGCATTAAGCGGATGTTCAGTTGCTTATTACTTAATTCATTCTATGAGCCCCGAGCAAGAGGATTTTGAACATGCTGATAAGCAAGCTGCTCAAAACACGGTTGCAGCTAGTGAAGCACATGGGCTAGATCGAATTATTTATCTTGGCGGGCTCGGAGAAGAAAATCCTTATCTCAGTAAGCATTTAAAATCAAGAGCTGAAGTTGGAAGGATATTACAATCAGGCCAAGTAAAAGTAACAGTATTACGTGCAGCAATGATTATTGGTTCCGGCTCTGCATCATTTGAGATATTACGGTATTTAGTAGATCGCTTACCAGTTATTATTTCTTCTCATTGGCTGCAAACACCATGTCAACCAATTGGAATTAGAAATGTACTTGAATATTTAATTAGTTGTTTAAACCATGAGGAAACAAGTGGAAAGACTTTTGATATTGGCGGCACTGATGTTCTTTCTTACCAAAAACTAATGGAAATTTATGCAGAGGAGGCACACCTTAAAAAACGCTGGATTATTTCACTTCCAGCACTTACACCAGTACTAAGTTCATATTGGATTAATTTAATAACTCCTGTTCCAGCTGTTATTAGCAAGCCACTTGTAGAAGGTTTACGGAATCCAGTAGTCTGCCGAGATAATAGAATTACAAAAATTATTCCACAAAAATTATTAAGTTGTAGAGAAGCAATTAGACTAGCACTTGAAAGACTAAAGCAACAACAAGTAGAAACCAGCTGGACAGATGCAGGAATAATCTCACATCCTGAATGGAACTATGAAGGTGATCCTGTTTGGGCTGGTGGAACAACATACGAAGACAAACGTTACATTATTATTGATGGAAGCCCAGATGAAGTATGGCGGCCACTTATTAGAATAGGAGGTGCAACTGGTTGGTACTATGGGGATTGGTTGTGGCAATTTCGTGGATTATTAGATCTTTTCTTTGGAGGTGTAGGTCCAAATCGAGGACGCAGACATCCTGTAGAACTAAGAGCAGGTGATGTACTTGACTTCTGGAGAGTAATAAATGTTGAACATGCAAAAAAAATACTGCTTGTAGCAGAAATGAAATTACCAGGTGAAGCAGTACTAGAGTTTGAACTTAATAAAATAGATGAAAACAAGACTAAACTAGTACAAACAGCAAGGTTTATTCCAAACGGGTTTGGTGGAATTGCTTACTGGAATTCTGTGACACCACTACATAATCTTATATTTAATGGAATGCTTAGAGGGATTGCAAAAGCTACAAGAAAAAAAATCATAGACGGACCAAGATTAGTTACTAATTTTTACTCTTCCTAAAAAAATTATTAAAATTGAATCTCTCTAATTTATTGAATGATAGAATATTTTAATCAGTTTTTTAACCAGTTAAGGAGTATTAAAGAAAGTGTTTGTAACATCAACTACTCAAAAACCTGCTAGTGTTGCTCAAATTGTATCCAGGGTAAATAACACATTAGATGCGGTTTCTAAGTTAGAAAATTCTTTTGGGGCTAAAAGTCCAACAGCAAAAAAAGTTACTACTTTGCCAAGGTTACACCCAAATATTACTACTGCAGATTTAATAGCTTTAAGAAATACTCTGACCCAGTTTCCATACGATGGTTTATATTTATCTGATTCTAAAGATGCTTTAAAAAATTTAGCCACAGATTTAGAATACATCCAAATTTTTAATGAAGCAGGTGTAAAAGGATTGAACAAGTATTTGGAAGATATTTTAAATAATCTTCGTTCTGCTAAATCTGAACAAGAAAAGAATGAACTTATTGAAAAACTACATATGTTTATATATAGAGGAATATATAACTTTCCTCATGTAGTAAAAGGTGTTGAAATAATTTTAAGGCCTGGTGCATATGAAGGCTCTAAAGAATTTGGAGATCGATTTGGTTCTGATTATTATAGATATAAATATACGCAACTAGTTGATGCACTTCAAAAAGAGGGTAGAGAAGTAACTAACAGTTTAACAATAGAGCTTCCATATTCATTTACTACAGGGACACATGGTTCTGGGGAAAGAGCTGCAAGAGGAGCATCAGTAGACAATTTAGAGTTTACGACTATTGGATCTTGGGGAAGGAAAAATAAAGAGAGAGCAACTGGCCTAGGTATTGCTATAGAAGTACCTTTAATTGTGTGGAAGCTAAGTTACTTTACCCTTGATGAAATTGAAGCTGTAAGATTTACTACCAATGGTAATTTTACTCCTTATCTAAAAGACGAAGAGACATTGCTTAACAGATCTAGCTACATAAATCACTATCTTTGGTTTAGAGACTTTTCAGGATGTAGCATTGACCTGCAAAAGCTAGGTAGCTTAAATGATCAAGAAGCTAAAGAGTTAAGAAAGTTTGTATTTCCATTAAGAGTTAGAAATCTATTTGATGAAGAACATGAATTGTCGGGCACAAAATTAAAAAAAGGATTTTTAGCAAAGATTGAAGATAGTAAAGTGGTTCTTTATGAAATTGATAATTTAAAAATAGGTGGTAGGGATAGCGATTCATGGGAAGATGCATATAAGCTAGCACTGAAAATAATAAGAGGTGAGATAAAAGATCCTTCCTCTATAAAAGTGTATACAGGAGATGATGTAATAAACAGACTCACTGAAATTAATATAGAACAACGAAGGTTTTAATTTTCATTAAACTTGGTGGAGACCTAGTTAACGGTATTTCCTACTTTAGTAAAATCCCCACCTACATAAACAATACCAGTCATTTCATCTACAGCTATAGCATTTACAGAACCATTGAAAGCAAGATCTGTAGAGTTTAAAACTGGTGACTTGAAATTTGATTTGGCACCTAAAGGTAAAAAATTAAAGAAAAAAGAAAGTAATATGAGAGAAAAAAATGTTTTTTTACTTTGTAAAATCTTCATGTAGTGTTTTCTAGTATACCTTGAGATATATAAGCTGAGCTTATAAAATAAAGTCCTATCTATAAACATCTTTTCTATGCCTGATTTTATAAACCGTTACTATTTTGTTTTTATCATCAATCTCATAAATTACTCTGTACATTCCTACTCTAATACGGTAACTGGTATCATTTTTAAGTTTTTTAACACCCATTGGTCTTGGAGCACTTGTTAGTAAATCTATCTTTCTAATAATTTGTTCAGCAAATTTTGTGGGTATTGCGCTTAATTCTTTTTCCGCAACAGGTTTAAACGAAATATCATACTTTCCCATTTTTTTTGTAGAATCTCTTTTTTACTTCTTCAAATGGGATAGATTTTTCATGTCTACGATCTTCAATTGCCTGTAAGTCAGCTAAATCTTCAAGTAAATTTTCATACTTGTTAATAGGAATAATGACATCAGTCTTATTGCCTTTGTCATCGTAAATGTATCTGATTTTTTTCTGTGCACTCATGTCTTTATTATACTGTCTTTATGAATTTGAAGGCCTAGTTAACGATGTTTCCCACCTCGTTGATGTAAATATGCCAGTGAAGGTGGTTTAGTTATAAGAGCACAATGATTTTAGAACTTTACAGATTTTACTCTTTCTAGTATTAAGTTAAAATTAATTAGTTTGTTTCGAGTGTTTTAAACAAGGTAAAAATGCTTACTGCAATTAATCTTATTCCTAATCTGAGAGCTCCTACTTTAGAAGTAAAGTTGCAAGCAACATATGATAGTAGAAATATAGAAAAAGATGATGCAAGTGAAGCAGCTCAAGCATTAATTGATCATGCTATTAAAAATCAAGATGTTGCAGATGATCCACCAAATGGACCTAATCGTCCACTTCGTTATTCAGGAGCATATGCACTTGCCTTACTTGGGAAAAAATATACAAGCATTGTAGTTCCAGTATTAACAAACAATTTTAATTTATCTCTTGCAAGGCTAAAAGAAAATCCAAAAGATTTTAAGTCAATCTATACTTGTTATGCAATTGCTCTTGCTGTAAGAGAAATTGGAAAAGAAGCTTCAGAGACTATCCCTATATTACAAACAGCAATGACTAAGTGTGCTGTTCAACCTGTACGTTACATGTCAGCTTCTGCTTTAGGATATATTGATGAGATAGGAGAATCAAAAAATGATTTAGTAAATGCATTAAACGATAAAGATTGCAATGTTGCTCTAGAAGCTGCCTATGCAATTATAAGGATTGATAGTTCATTGGCAAACAATGTTATAGAAGTTCTAAGTAAGAGAATCGATGCTTCTAGATTTGGAGGTACTCTTGAAAAAATAATATCTTTTAATGGAGATAATTTTTTAATTGAGCAATTAGGAAATGAAGATAAAATAACTAGTCATGCTGCTGAGTTTGCACTTTTAGAAAGATTAAGAAGAAAAAGTCCAAATACAGTCGAAACCGCCAACGGCGATCTCGGGGGCTTGCCCCCGAGTAGTTAAAAGATTATTAACCGCTCTAACTACCAATAGTAAGGCTGAAGTACGTCGTAAAGCAGCTTTGATTCTTGGCAAGTCAAAAATTTTTGATGAACAAATAATAAAAGGATTAATTACTGCTTTATCAGATAAAGAAGATGAAGTCGTTAAAGTATCTGAGGCTTCTATTAAAGCATTAGGAAAAAATGCCATCCATGCAATTCCTCATTTAAGAGAAAAAATAATGGCTGAAGATCTTTGGGTTCAAGTTGAAGCACAATGGGCTATCTTTGAAATTGAAGAACCTGCCTGACAAAGCAGGTAGTCACATGTGTTTCCCACTTTTTATAGCTAACTGAAAGTGGCTTGAGAGAAGTAGAGCTAAAAATATTTAATCTTGGTAAAAATCCCCAAATCTTTCATTCGGGTTACGTTTCTCTCTGTAGGTTTCAAGCAATCTTGCTATTTCAGATACAACACTTTTACCTAGAATATTTTCTTTACAGATTTTATTTAACCTTGTTCCTTCAAAATTTCCACCTGCATGAATATTGTATCTATTTGTACTTATTCCAATTATTCCAAGTTCAGCCATTGGGGTGCGCGAGCAGGAGTTTGGACAACCGCTCATCCGAAGTGAAAGCATCTCTTCTCCATAGCCAAGTTTTTCAAGTTCATCAATAATACTAGGCAAGGCTCTCTCAGCTTCAGCAAGGGCTAGTCCACATGTTGGCAAAGCAGGACATGCCATTGAGTTCCTTCTTAAGTTAGAAACATTTTCCACGGTGTAAATTTTATATTTCTCTATGATTTTATTTATCTCATCTTTGTGCTCTTCTTTTATATTTGCAAGTATTATATTTTGCTGTGGAGTTAATCGAATATCTGGACTAAACTTTTCAACTATTTCTTTTAATCCGGTTTTTATTTTTCTCTTGTCAGAATCACATATCTTTCCATTTTCTATAAATAATCCTAGATACCACAAATCTGATTTCTGATTATGCCACCCTAAATGATCATAGACATTATAATTTTGTATTTTTTTAAAAGGTTCTAATTTAGATCCTGTACGACTTTCTAATTTTGTTCTAAACCAATTTATTCCTTTATCTTCAATTAAATATTTCAATCTTGCATGTTTTCTATTTACTCTTCCACCATAATCCCTATGGATAGTTACAATTTTTTCAAGAGTTTTAATTAATCTTTCAGGTGTAACAAAACATAATTCACTACCTAACCTTGGAAATGTTTCTGGTTTCTTATGAGTGTAACCAAGTCCTCCACCTACTAGGATGTTAAAACCCCATAGGGATTTGTCATGGCAAATCCCTACCACACCAACATCCTGTATAAAAACATCAACACAATTATCATGTGGCAATGCTAGTCCTATTTTAAATTTCCTTGGTAAATAAGTTTTACCATACAGTGGTTCTTGTTCTATCCCAGTATTTTTCTCTCCATCAATCCAAATTTCATAATATGCTCTGGACTTTGGTAAAAAATGATTTGAGATTTCTTGTGCAAGCTTATTTAAATTTATTGAACAATCTGGATCTATATCACATACTGGACATGCTGTTACATTTCTAACTGTATCACCACAGGATCCATAAGTAATTACTAGGCTTTGATTGATTTCATTTAATGTCTTGTTTAAATCTCCTTTTATAACACCGTGGAACTGAATTGTTTGTCTTGTTGTAATACGTAGGGTTTGATTTGAATATTTATCACAAATTGAATTTAAACCAAGATATTGTTCTCCTGTTAATTGTCCCCCAGGAAGTTTAGTACGGATCATAAACATATATTCTTTATCTATTTTTTGAGATACTCTTTGCATTCTTGTATCACGATTGTCTTGTTGGTAAATACCATGAAACTTTAATACTTTTGTGGTTTCCTCTTTAAAATGTGATGTATCTTTTGATAGTTCTTCTTTTATGTCTCCACGTAAATAATTACTACTTCCTTTTATTATTTCTTCTTTTGTATGCTCAGGATTTTCATCAGGCATAATAAATTAATTCTATCGTACCCTTAATAAAATCTTAATACATGTCTACAGATCAAACAAAACAATTTTTCAATAGGTTAAATTTCTCATATCTTTTAATTCTAAAATCTCTAACAGCTTACTAACAGGTTAGTTGTTTCCAGAGAGTTTTTTTTTGATTTGTGTAAATTATTTTTCTAAGTAAGGTAGTGAGAATATTCACTCGGGTATAAATCCTTAGTCTGTTCTTAAGCAAATGACCTTAGCATCTTAGTATCAAAAGCTCACTGATTATAAAAAAATTAAAGGAGAGGTAATTATGGTTATAAAAGAAAATAATCTGATAGATTTAGGATTTGTAAATAGGCTTACTGAACTTCCTATTACAAACAGAGAGAAAGAGATTTTGGTTCATCTGGCCCAGGGAAAGACTAACAAAGAAATTTCACAAGCATTAATGTTAAGTCCTTCTACTGTTAGAAATCATATCTCCAGCATTTTTACAAAGCTAAATATCTCAAACAGATCACAAGCTACTGCTATTGCTATTTATGCTGGATTATTAAACTTCAAAACTAGCAATGGTGAAATAAAAGAAGAACTAAAAACAACATTATAAAAAAATGGAAACTTACTAGTGCTAATATATGTACTTGTGGGTTCTGAAATAAAATTTGGTACTGATGGCTGGAGAGGAGTAATAGCAAAAGACTTTACCTTTGAAAATATAAGTTTAGTATCTATAGCATGTGCAGAACAATTTTTAGAAGACTTAAAATATAAATCAGATATAAATAATCTTGTTTTTATTGGATATGACAGAAGGTTTTTAGGAAAAGAATTTGCTGAAAGAGTTGCAACAATATTTTCTGCTAAAGGCTTAAATGTAAATCTTTATAATCAAGATGTTCCTACTCCAATGATTTCTTTTGATGTAAAGAAGAATAATGCCCTAGGAGGAATTGTTATTACTGCAAGTCACAATCCACCTGAGTTTTCAGGTTTTAAGGTTAAAATGCCAGGTGGCTGCTCTGCAAGTAAAGACTATACAAACAAGATTGAAAAAAGATTAGAGATATTGCATGCAACACCTTTACTACAAATAAATAATTATAAAACCATTGATCCATCTAAAGATTACATTAGTTACATAAAACAAACTCTTGATATTGAAAAACTAAAAAATATAAATGAAACAGTCATTATTGATTCTATGCATGGTACAGGAGGAAATTACATTGAAAGTTTTTTAAGTGATGGGAAAATTAAAGTTAAAACCATAAGAAGAGAAAGAGATGTAAATTTTGGTGGAATAAATCCAGAGCCAATGATGCCACAGCTTTTACCTTTGTCTGAAGAAGTTATAAAAAATAGAGCATTCATTGGTTTAGCTACAGATGGAGATGCAGATCGTGTAGGTGCAATTGATGAAAATGGTGAATATATCAACACTCACAAAATTTTATCTTTGCTTCTTTATTACTTGGTAGAAAAGAAAAAATTATCAGGTGGAGTAGTAATTACTTTTTCTCAAAGCGTTCTTGTAAAAAAGATGGCACAAAAATATGGCTTAAAACTTTATGAAGTACCTATTGGATTTAAACACATTGCTGATTTAATGTTAAAAGACAACATCTTGATAGGTGGAGAAGAAGCAAACGGAATCGGCTGTAAGCTACACTTCATGCCTGAGAGAGATGGAATATTTAATGCACTGCTTTTACTAGAAGCAGTAAATTCATTTGGTTTAAAACCAAGTAAATTAATAGAACAATTACATAAAAAGTTTGGTGAGTTTTACTATGACAGGATTGACTTACACATACCTAAAACTAAAATGGGAAAAGACTTTGTAGAAAAAATAAAGTCAAGTCCACCTAAAGAAGTCAATAATCTAAAAGTAAAAGAGGTCCAAACTCTTGATGGCACAAAATTAATATTTGAAGATGATAGCTGGCTTTTGTTTAGGGCATCAGGGACTGAGCCACTGCTTAGAATTTACAGTGAAGCTAAAAGCAAAAATAATGTAGTTGAGAATTTAAAAACTGGAGAGTCCTTATTTAGTTTAATTTGCCCTTCCCTACAGGCCCAGCATCTTGTTCATTAAGTTGTTCAGCACCTGTCCAGCCAATAAAATAATCTTTTGCATCTTTACTTTCAATTGCTTTATAAAGATTTTGTTCTTTTACTAAGTTTGCACCACTTAATTGGTTTCTTGCAAATTTAATATATTCCTCATCAGTCATATAGTTATAAATATCCGGATGAGCTCTTACAAAAAGTTTATTTTGGAATTCTTTTACTTCTATTGGATTATAAATTACATGCAATGGTATGTTAACACTTACAAGATTAAAAAGTTCTTTTATATCTTCAGAATACATTCTTATACAGCCATGAGTACTTGCTTTTCCAACAGAGCTTAAATCAGAAGTCCCATGAAAGCCAAATTCCTGGTTTTTTTTATTCATTGCAAACCCAAGCCAATATTGCCCAATTGGATTTGTTTCACCAGGTGCAATAACCTTTGACTGCCTGTATGGATTTACCCAGGATGGATTATATATTCTTCTTACAATTTTAAAATCACCAAGTGGAGTAGGTGTAAGAGAAGTACCAACACCTACCGGGTATTCTTTTACTAATTTTCTGCCACTGTAAAGTGAAAGTTTTTTAGCTGCGACATTTAAAACTAATTCATATCTTTGGTTAAGTGTACGTAAAGAAAAAGCAGGTAAGAAATTTAAAAAAACAAGAAAACACAATAAAGGAAGAATTACTTTTTTCATGTTTATATTATTCCACAACTATGGCTTCTTCTAATTCTCCAATTCTCTAATTTCTAGCCCTCACCACATCCCAGCTACGTTTTTATTTACTGCATCTTCAGGGAGGTAGTTTGAATCTACATCAAAAGGAGCTTTTTCTTTAGCTGAATCAAAAGCTTTTAAAGCTTCTTGGGCAACGGGTTTACCCTTATCTAATTTTGCTAAGTCTTCTGTACCAGTATCTTGTCCTCCTGCTAAACGACTTTGTTCTAATTTAGACAGTTCGTCTAATAGTGATTTTTGCTCATTAAGGGTTAGTTCTTTTCCAATTCTTCCACCAATAATTACATACTGAGAATCTACTACTGGTGTTGCATCAGTGATTTCTCTGTCGGCACCGCTTATTCCTTCTATAGCTACTCTTGCTCCACGTACAGAACCTTCAACTGCACCACCTGTAAAACCAGCAAAGAGCCCAGTTACAGCTCCAGTAACAACTGCTGTAGCTGAAGAAGCCCATGCTCCTGCTTTGCCTGAAACATCTCCACCTAATGCACGGCTAGCTGAATCAGCAGTTTTAACACCAATCTTTGTACCTTCATATAAGCCCTTACCAGCACCAGCTACAGTCCCTGCTGCTAGTCCGAAAGGAGCTGCAATTGCACCAACTACTTTACTCTTAGTATCAAACTGTTCTCTAGGAAGTTGTGAAAAATCACCAACCAAGTAAGTATGATGTGGAATGCTAACTGCTGGTCTTATGTCGCTTTTTGATCTTTGGACATCTTTTTCATGAACTGTGTTCTTGTCAAAAAGAAAATTTTCCTCAAGTATAATTCCTTTTGCACCTATTTTAAAAAATACTGTGGGTTGTGAAACAAATTTTGTGTCACTTACTTTATAAGAAATATATTCACCTTGGTTTACTGGTTCTTGTCCTGTTAGACTAAATTTTTCAAGTACTTGACTTAAGGATTCACCCGGCCTGGCACAAGCAGGTAAAACAATAAATTGACTAACTAAAAGCATTGATAAAAAAATATTCAAGCATTTCATTTCATTTCTCCTTTAATAATTATTGACGCCTACAAATCTTTTAAGGTTTCAATGTAGACTTCTAGTGAAGATTATAGTAAATGATATAAAAGCAGTAGTAATACACAAGAAATATTGATAGTTCTCAATTAAATTTTAAAATTTCCTGACTGATCCTGTAACTACGCCTACAATCTTAAACTCACTTTCAGGATAAATATCTTTATATGCAGGATTAGCAGACTTTAAATAAAACTTTCCTGCTTTTCGTCTTAAGTATTTAACAGTGTAACCACCATCTATGAGAGCAACAACAATTAATCCATGAGTTGGCTGAATTTTTTTGTCAACTAGAATCAGATCTCCATCATATATTCCAGCAAGGGTCATTGAATCTCCTGCAACTTTAAGCATAAAAGTTCTCTCATTATCAGCTCTCATATAGTTTTCAAAGTCAAATATTTCATAGCTTTCTTCAGCAAGAGCTGGATGACCAGCAGGAATTCTTGAATCATAAATTTTCAAGCAAAAGAGTTTTTTATCTAGGAATAAAAAATTATCAATTTTTTTAACTACTCCACTAAACATAAGAGTCTCCAAATAATGTTGTACAGAATTGTGAAACTTAAAATTTAAATCCTCAGCAATTTGTCTCATTGAAGGCAAAGGATTTTTTCTGTATTGCTTTTTAAGTGCTAAAAGAAAATTATTTTGATTTTCGGTGAGTGTAGCTAGCATTTAAGCTATAGACTTGTACAAACGTACAAAGGTTCCTTTTTATATAGGTTCAGACAAGCTGAACCTTCCTTGGGTCGCTCCTATCTTGCAAGACCGGTTTTGGTGAGTAAATCACACAAAACCTATATTTGCTATTTATAAATTATATTCTGCCTAAAAAATTGCTTTGACATTTATAATTATATTCGATTATGAAGATAGGTATTCCTAATGAAATACAAGGAAATGAAACAAGAGTTGCACTTGTACCTCAAAGCATAAAAAAAATTACTCAAAAAGGTATCGAAGTTCAGGTTGAATCTGGTGCAGGTGAAGCTTCTTTTTTTAGTGATAAAGAATATGAAGAAGCAGGTGCAAAAATTATTAAAGATACAGATTTGCTTTATTCTACATCTGACTTAATAATAAAAGTAAGAAAGCCAGAGTTTAATGAAATTGGTTTAATGAAAGAAGAGGCAGCACTAGTTTCAATACTACAAGCAACAATAAACATAGATACCTTAAAAAAATTAACTACCAAAAAGATAACAGCATTTTCATTAGACAGCATTCCTAGAATAACACGAGCCCAGAGCATGGATGTTTTAAGTTCAATGAGTACTATTAGTGGTTACAAAGCTGTTCTAATAGCAGCAAATCACTTACCAAAGTTTTTCCCAATGCTTATGACAGCAGCAGGTACAATTGCACCTGCAAAAGTTTTTATTATTGGTGCTGGTGTTGCTGGCCTTCAAGCAATTGCTACTGCTAAAAGGCTGGGTGCAGTTGTTGAAGCTTTTGATACAAGACCAGTAGTAAAAGAACAAACAGAAAGTTTAGGTGCAAGATTTGTTGAACTTGATTTAGGTAGTGAAAAAACTGAAGGTGAAGGTGGTTATGCTAAACAAATTTCAAAAGAACTTCACCAAAAAGAATTAGAGTTAATTGGAAAGCATGTTAAAAAATCAGACGTGGTAATTACAACTGCTCAAATCCCAGGTAAAAGAGCACCAATATTAATTACAGAAGCTATGGTAAAAGAAATGCAAGCAGGAGCAATAATTGTGGATCTAGCAGTTGATCAAGGTGGAAATTGTGAAGTTACTGAGCTTGGTAAAACAATAGTTAAAGATGGCGTAACTATTAGTGGACTTTTAAATCTTCCTTCAACAATGCCAAATCATGCAAGTCAAATGTTTTCAAAAAATATGGAAAGTGTAATTGCACACCTTGTAAAAAATGGACAGTTAAACTTTGATTTAAATGATGAAATAAACAAAGGAGCATTGGTTGCTCATAAGGGTGTGATTCTGCAAGAAAATATAAAACATCTTCTTGCAGGAGTACGTTAGAATTGGAGAATAAAAAATGTCATTTGGTGAACTTTTAATTACAATTTATATTTTTGTCTTAGCAATTTTTATTGGTTTTGAAGTTATTTCAAAAGTACCACCAACTCTCCATACACCACTTATGTCTGGTTCAAATGCAATTTCTGGAATTACCGTTGTAGGTGCATTAATTGCAACAGGAGATGTTAACACTACAACTACCTTTGTTGGTCTTGCAGCAGTTGTACTTGCAATGATAAATGTAGTTGGTGGTTATGCTGTCACGGACAGAATGCTAAAAATGTTTAAGAGAAAATGAAATTGGAGCATTAGACAGTGCAAGAAAATTTAATTAACTTATCTTATCTGGTTTCTGCAGTTTTGTTTATCCTTGGATTAAAAATGTTAAGCTCACCTAAAACTGCAAGGTCTGGGAATTTTTATTCTGCGCTAGGTATGCTTATTGCAATTTGTTCAACGCTAATAGATAAACATATTGTTAGCTACCAATATATTTTTCTTGGATTGTTAATTGGTTCAGCTATTGGTGCATATTTGTCTGTTACTGTAAAAATGACACAGATGCCTCAAATGGTAGGTCTTTTAAATGGCTGTGGCGGTTTAGCATCAGCACTAGTAGCAACTTCCGAGTATATAAGCCACTATAATAATCAAACCTTATATGGCATTACTACTACAACAATAACTTTAATCATTGGAGCAATAACTTTTACAGGAAGTGTAATGGCTTATGGAAAGTTAGAAGGCTTTATTAGCGGGCAGCCAATTACATATCCATTTCAAAAGACATTAAACTTATTTCAGTTTTTTGCAATCGTATGGGGATTAGGTTATTTATGCTTTCATCCGGAAAATTTTATTTGGTTTATTGTAGTTGGAGTAATATCTTTTATCTTAGGTGCACTTTTAGTTCTGCCAATTGGCGGGGCTGATATGCCAGTTGTAATTTGCTTATTAAATTCATATTCAGGTATGGCAGGATGTGCAGCTGGTTTTATCTTATCTAACTATTGTTTAATTATTACTGGTTCACTTGTTGGTGCATCAGGGATTATTCTTACTCAAATCATGTGCAAAGCAATGAACCGTTCAATGTTAAATGTTATGTTTGGAGCATTTGGAAAGTTAGATCTAAGCAGCATAGATAAATCAAAGACACAGACCGTCCAAGGATATACACCTGATGATGCAATTGTTGTTTTAGAAAATGCAAGTTTAGTAATTATTGTACCTGGATATGGACTTGCAGTTGCACAAGCCCAGCATAATGTAAGGGAACTTGCAGACCTGCTTGAAAAAAAAGGAGCAGAAGTTAAATATGCAATTCATCCTGTAGCAGGAAGAATGCCAGGACACATGAATATTCTGCTTGCTGAAGCAAATGTGCCTTATGAAAAACTTTATGAGATGGATGATGTAAACCCTGAGTTTGAAAGAGCAGATGTAGCACTTGTAGTAGGTGCAAATGATGTAACAAACCCTGCTGCAAAAAATAATTCAGCAAGTCCAATATATGGAATGCCAATTTTAGATGTAGAAAAAGCAAAGACAATTATATTCTTAAAACGCTCTATGGCTCCAGGTTTTGCAGGAATTGAAAATGAACTTTTTTTACTTCCAAAAACCATGATGCTTTTTGGTGATGCAAAAGATACAATTGTAAAGCTGGTTAATCTTTTAAAATAAGACAAGCTAACTTGCTGGATTTAGAGATTAGTGTGTATAATTTAGCTAGGAATTTTTATCATGGGACTATATGAATTAGTAAAAAGTAAGAGAAAAGAAATTTTAAAGCTTGCTCAAAAGCATGGAGCTTTCAATGTCAGAGTTTTTGGCTCAGTGGCAAGGCAGGAAGCAAATGAGAATAGTGACATTGACTTTTTAGTAGATTTCCGACCTGAAGTTGGACTTTTAGGCTGGAGTGAATTATGGCTTGATCTTGAAGATTTACTTGGTCATAAAGTTGATGTTGCAACTGAAAAAGTTTTAAAAGAAAGAATTAAAGATCATGTTTTAAAAGAAGCTAAGCATTTATGAGAGATGATAAATCAAGGCTCTTGGATATTTTAGAGGCTATGGAGCTTTTAGATAAGAACCTGTCCTTCGGTAAGTCTCTACACGAATTAGATGAATTAAAGTTTATGGGTGTAGTTAGATGCATTGAAATCATTGGTGAGGCTTGCAGATATTTATCAGAAGAATTGAAGAATAAGTATCCTGAAATACCTTGGCGACAGATTGCTAATATGCGAAATATTCTTGCACATCAGTATTTCAATATAGATACAGAAAAAGTAGAAAAAGCTATCAGAGAAGATCTTCCAAAGATCAAAGAAAAGGTGAAGGAAATTCTGGAAGTCATAGAGTAAACTTTCTTACCAAAAACCATGATGCTTTTTGGTGATGCAAAAGATACAATTGTAAAGCTGGTTAATTTATTGAAGTAATTTTAGTATTTGTACTATACTAATCAGTTATGCCTAAAAAATATTTGTTTAAGATCAATACTCCAATCGGTTTAAACATTAGAACTACTCAAGAGTACTGGGAACTCATACAAATAAAACACCCAGAAACCACAATGTGTTTAACATTGATAAAAAATACTTTAAAAATGCCTGACTTAATTACAAAAAGCAAGATAGATAATAATGTCCTGCTTTTTTATAAGAGAATAAACAGTTATTGGATTTGTGTTGTCACGAAATCTATGGACTTAGATGGATTTATAATCACAGCCTATATTACTGATAAAATAAAGGAAGGAGAAAAAATATAGCCAAGTTAAAAATAATTCATGACAGAAAAGGTGAAACCTTAACAGTATATTTTGATAAGCCTTCTAGAAATCAAGTTTGTGAAGAAGCTGGCGATGGGATCATATTAATAAAAAACAAAAGAAACAAAAAAATTATTGGCTTTGAAAAGCTTTACTTTAAGACAAGAAAAAAAGAAAAACTGTCTGTTCAGGCTATTTAGAAATTTAAACTATGAAGCTACTCTCCTGGAACGTAAACGGCATACGTGCTATTCAAAAAAAAGGATTTTTAGAATGGCTTCAAAAAGAAAGCCCTGATATTTTATGTGTACAAGAAACAAAGGCTCAGACAAATCAATTAAATAAAGAATTACTGGAGCCTAATAGTTATAAAACATTCTGGTCAAGTGCAGAAAGAAAAGGATATAGCGGAGTTGTAACTTTTACAAAAAAAGAACCCAAGAAAACTGAAACAGGTTTTGGTGTAAAAAAATTTGATTCAGAAGGAAGGATTTTAATTCATGATTATGGTGATCTTATTTTATTTAATATTTATTTCCCAAATGGTCAGAGAGATGAAGAAAGATTAAATTATAAGCTAGCTTTTTATGATGAGTTTTTAAAGTATGTAAATAAGTTAAAAGAGAAAGAGAAAAAAATAATTATTTGTGGAGATGTAAACACTGCTCATAAAGAAATTGATCTTGCAAGACCTAAAGAAAATGAAAACACAAGTGGATTTTTACTTGTTGAAAGAAAATGGATGGATAAGTTTGTAGAATCTGGTTACATAGATACTTTCAGGCACTTTGTAAAAGATGGTGAATATTATACTTTTTGGGATCCAATAACAAGAGCTCGGGAAAGAAATGTTGGCTGGAGAATTGATTATTTTTTTATAACTCTTAATCTTGTAAACAATCTAAAAAAAGCATTTATAATGTCAGAAGTTATGGGATCAGATCATTGTCCTGTTGGAATTGAGATTGAAAATGTTCAATAGCAATACCATTTTATTTAGGAAAATTTAATTGTTTCTTTAACTTTGCCTCTGGATTTATCATTGGAAAAGGAGTAGTATACTTTTAACAATAATATTTTATTTAAGGAGGTTAGATGTTAGTACCTGGAGCAAATGTCAGTGCTGTAGCAATAGCACTGCCACATAGGATTCAAGGAGGAGAAGTTGGTAATAAAAAATTTCATGGTGAAACACCAATAATAGTTATTGCTGAGCAAGGTACAGCACCTTCAGGGAAAAAACCTATTTGTCAAGTACCTGTTGGAATTGGCGCTGGCGGAGAGGGTCAGAAGATATCTTTAGTAGAAGAATCAAGTCCTCCTCAATTAGCAACACCAAAATATTACAAAGTCCCGCATATTGTAATTGGGCTTGATAAATCTAGAAGTATGATTAACCACATTACACCTTCTGATAAAACTTCAAAACTAGAACATTTTAAAAAAGTAATTCAAAGCTTGCGAAATATTGGATTTCCACCAGAGTCAAAAATTACACTTTTGGTTTTTGATCGTAATGCTAAAGTTGCATACGATCCTCAAGGAAGGCCATATGAATATCGAACAGATCTTAACACACTGATTGATACTATTGGAGCATTGCAAACTAATAGCGGCACTAATATTCAAAGCTTAGTAAAGTTAGCATGTGATAAAGTAAGAGGAATTCAAGAGTATAAAGAATCTGATCCACCAAGAAGTTTATTTATGGGATTTACTGATGGACAAAATAACCCCGTGGCAGCTAGTCCTTTTATTGATAGTGAAAGACTACGAGACTTAAATGTGACTTCTATCTGGGGTGGAATAGGTGCTGATTACGATCAAGCTATGCTATATCAACTTGCTTCATGTTCAGGTCCTTCATTTCTTGTGCATACTCCATCACAAGGAGATATCCTAGGTAAATCTTTGCCTGTAACACTACAAGGTTTATGTGAGTCAGATTTTTATTTAAGACTTACTGGGGAAGAGTTAAAAGATTTTTA
Source organism: Candidatus Melainabacteria bacterium (assembly GCA_016193285.1). Taxonomy (NCBI): domain Bacteria; kingdom Bacillati; phylum Candidatus Melainabacteria; species Candidatus Melainabacteria bacterium. The sequence goes on along the minus strand of JACPSL010000002.1, from coordinate 50,965 downwards.
CAGAATAACTCCTTCAATTGGAGATGGGACATATCATCCTTCTGGGACAAGATTTCTTAGTAATCCACATCATCAAATTTGGGGTGGTTATCAAAAGCACTCAGTAAATCTTGCTTTTGCAAATGATCCTAGAAAGGTAAGACTAATGCTTAGGCTAGGACAATATGCAACAGGAGATTTTGATGAAAGGGAAATACCTGTGATTAATTTTGATGATGCTCCTGCATACGGTGAATTTGAAAACGCTCAATTAGCAGATAGAGCACTAAATATATTTCTTTCGTATTTCAGAAAGGCCGATTCTTTGCAAAGTGGAGTTGTTAATGATCCTCAAATAAGACTTAATTTTCTTGAGGATCTCAGTGAGATAGGCACAAGTATGTCACTTCCTGATTCACCGCAATCAGGATCACGAGTAAACCCATACTCCAGGGTAGAGAGACTTGATCCAGGAAGTGGAGATCCATCTCCCATTAGTCAATCATTCAGTTCTTCTCCTGGATTACATTCAGGCATTGTTGCTCCATTAGATGTACCACCTGGAGAATCTATACCACCTGTTGAAGGACCAAAAGATATAAATGCAGGAGCTTATGGAAAACCGCCAGTTAGATTTACACTCAAAGAAGAAGTTTCTGGTAAAGAGATGGACTTTGAACCACAAGAAGGAGAGAGTCGTACTTTTGGAAGAGCAGAGTCAAAAGATTCCCATGTGCAAATCCCAGGCTCACTATCTGTTAGCAGATATCATTTTGAAATATACAGGCAAGGAGAATTTCTTTTGATAAGAGATTCAAATTCAAGCAACGGTACTTTCTTAAATGATGAACTACTTTTACCGGATGATGGTGTTGAACTTAAAGACAATGATTTAGTAAGAGCTGGTGGAACTGTATTTAGAGTTCGTATTAGATGATCCTTTTAAATTCGAGAAGCAATGTAGAAGATTAAACTTTATACAATATTGTGCATGGAAGAACAGATTTTAAAGATATTATAAACGTAAAGCTTCTAGTACCATAGTTTCAAAGCAGTTAAAGTCTTCTCCATACTTTAAGTTTAGTGTTTTGTAATATTTGCCATGATATTCAATTCCTTTTAAAAAATCATCATTGCTTTCTTGTGGCTTAAAAAAAGTTACATTAATAAATCCTACTTTTTCTAAAGTCATCTTTAGTATTTCGAAATCATAGACAAATTTATGTCCAAAGTTTTTAAATATACTATTTATTACAATTATATCTTTTTGAATTCCTATGCTTGAGTTGTAGTTATTAGAAATAAAATTAATATAACGTTTTTGAATATTACTTTTTTGTGGATTATATAAATCAATAAATACTTTTAAATCAGGTGTAGCAATCCGGATTTTACCTTTTGGTTTTAAAATACGGTAACATTCTTTAAGCATATGTAAGCCTTCAAAATAACTTAAGTGTTCAATATGATGTTCACTAAAAATATAATCAAAAGTATTATTCTTAAATGGGAATTTTTTAGTGCTGTCAAGAAATACAATGTTATTTGAACATGGATTACTATCTGTATTAAGCCAACCTGGAAGAATGTTAGAACCAGAGCCTACTTGAAGCATTTTAATAGGGTGTAATTTCAAATAAGTTTTTATTTTTACTGGGCTTCTTATTTTGTGACTAAAATCTATAATATTATTTTTAATAGTCTTAATAAATAAGAGCCTTTTACTAAATTTTCTAATTGACAAGGATTTTATTTGTTCTATTTCTACTATGCCTCTAGTAAGTAAGTAAAAAGTAAAAGGTAATATAGCAGTAATTGAAATTTTCGTACCTGAATCAGGATAATTTAAATTCTTTCTAAATTCTTTTGTTCTAAGATCTATAAAAATTTTTTCAATTCCTGTTAGCCCTTTTTCCCATCTATTAACTGGTATTTTTGAAAACCCACTTTTTTCTTTTATATCACCAAAAAAGGTGTTTCTTACTTCTACATTTAACATTGCTGGCTCAAATTTTTCACCTAAAAAATCACAAAGTTCTATAAGTTCTTTCTCAGGTAAGTTAACTAAGTCTTCATATTTTATTTGATAGTATTGTTTAGGAATGAACTGCTTAAGTTTTTGTCCATTTGTAATAGCCCTTCTCCAAATAGAAGAACATTGTATGGGTTTGCCTTTTTTAAAATACGAGTGATTAACATTATTCCAGGAGTGATAAACAGCTCTAGGATCCCTATAAATTTCAATAAACTTTGCATTTGGATAAATTTCTAAAATAAAAGGAACATTAAAAATCTGAAAAGGTGTTTTTTCTACCCATCTTATTTTATTTTCTTTTAAGGTTAAAAATGTTGCACATAAATCAAAAATATCAAACCTTGTAGATACTGTTTTAAATTCTTCTAAGCTGCTTATGTCCTTAAATATTTTAATTATTTCAGGGAATTTCTCACCTAGATATATTTTTTTTTGCATGAATTCTTCAGGAGTAACAAGATAAAACATCCTTGTCAATATCACTAAGGTAAGAGTTTCAATGTCATTAGTTCGTTCAAGTTTGTCAAGAATAGCTTGATTCTTGAGATTATAAAACAAATGTGTTTCTTCTTTAACATTGTAAATGTTTGAGTGCTTCCCAATAGTGTTTGCTAATAATGTAGTTCCAGATCTTGCACAACCTACAACAAAAATTGGCGGCAGTAATTCTTTATTAGAAAATTCTTTTAAATAGTCTGTTTGCATAATACCTTTCTGTAGTAGCTAGTGAAATATTCTCTAAATAATTTAGATATTCTTGTTTAAGAATTTTATTGTAATTCAAAAATTCCTTTTTAAATATAAGCTCAAGTAATCGTGGGCTAATTCCAGTTAATGGGTTTAATACTCTTACAATTAAAATTGTTTGAAATAAAATTAGTAAACTCTTAATTTTTCCTTTTAGAGTATGAAAGTTCTGAAGTGAATATTTAAAACATTTTATTAAAGAGCCAGTTGCAAAATAACAATTTAACAAATCATTAAACCTCCATTCATTGTGGTTTGACTCTAAATGCTTGATCATTTTTAAGATTCTTGGTATATTCTTTTTTTTATATTTGACTCTTAAATTTCTTATGTCCTTGTTTAATAAAACTGTTTTGTGTGTAAGCCTGTCTGTTGACAGGTAAAATCTGTATACATAGCCTGGAATAGGGGCTACTATTGTTTTATCAAGCAGCTCATCTGAACACATTATTTGAAAATTAAGATCAATATCATCAGAAGAGTGAAACATAGAATCAAAACTTAAGATTTCAAATGCTTTCTTTTTAAATGTGATTCTAGGAGGAAGAAATACATCTCCACTTTTAATTAAATAAGGAAGCTTGTTAAACATTTCTTTTTTATTTAAGAATTTTAAGTAGGTATCTTTTATATATACTTTCTTCAACCTGCTAGCTGAAAGGAGTATTAAATTATTAAATGCTACAATCAAACAGTTATTGTTTCTGCTAAATGATTCTATAACTTTTTCAAAATACCATGGTAAAAATAAATCATCAGCGTCCAGGAATAGGACTATATCTCCCTGAGCAGCTTCTACGCCTTTGTTTCTTGTGTATGATATCCCGTAATTTTTTTCAAAATGAGTAATGCTAAACCTGCTGTCATTAAGACTTTCAATATAATTTTCTAAAAGCTTTTTATTTTCAACTTTACTCCCATCGTTTAAAATAATTACTTCCCAGTTTTTATGCGACTGGGCTAAAACGCTTTCAACTGCTTCTGTAAAATAATGAAAAGGAGGATTGTAATAAGGAATTATAGTGCTAATTTTAGGTGAATGATTTTGATTCATGCTCTTATTTGTTTAGAATATTTTTTTATAGATATTAACAGCATGTGATTTTATATTTTTATCTTGAATTACATTTAAGTAATGAGTGAACTCATTTCTAATTTTTTTGTATAGATTATACTTAAAATTAATTAAAACTCTAAGATATCTATAGTCTATTCCAAAAAATGGAACTAGTGTTTTTTTAAGTGTAATAGTTTGAACAAAACTACCACTAGTAGAATCTTTCCCTTCATATTTTCTTTTAACTTTTTCTCTGCCTTCTAAAGCTAGTTTTAGATTATGTGTAAGCCTTTTATTGGAAAGGTGCATTCTATATAAGTAGCTACTTCTTTTAAGTAGTAAAGTACTGTTTTGAAGCTTATTGTTTTCAGATATTTGAAGACATAAATCAGTATCTTCTGCATAAAATAAATTTGTATCAAACAATATATCTTTAAAAACCTCTTTTTTAAGAGCTAAGCGAGGCTTAACTACCTGTTTGTAATTTATACATTTTTGATCCCAGCCTTCGTTAGGAGTAACAAACAACTTAATCACTCCAAGGAGATCTACATAATAAATATTAGTAGTATGCAAAATTAAACAATCTGGGTTTTCATTAAAAGTATCAACAATGTCTTTATAAAACCATGGTAGATGAATGTCATCAGTATCTAAAAAAGTTATAATTTCTCCACTTGCTGATTCAATCCCTTTATTTTTTGCAAATGAGACCCCATAATTTTTATCAAGATGGATGATACTAAATCTTTTATCATTTAGTGAATTAATTTTATTAATTAAATAATTCTTATAATCAAGACTGCTCCCGTCATTTACAATTATTGCTTCTAAGTTTGTATATGACTGAGATAAAATGCTTTCTATTGCTTTATCAAAATATTTAAGAATAGGATTGTAATAAGGAATAATGATAGATATTTTATGAGAATAATTTTTTTCCATTTTTTCATCAAGGGCTGTCTATTGGTGTTATGTAAAGAAAATCTCTATTCTTTATTTTTTCTTGTGAAATATTAGTTTCTATATTTGATATTATAAGCCTTGGTTTCCCAATTTTTATGAAATTGTTAAAACTTAGTATTCTATCAAAGTATTGATGTGAACTTTCAAAAATTACACCATCAAATTTTAGTTTTTTAGTTAAATATTTAGCAGCATTAATTATTGCGATAAAGAGTTCACTAGTATGATTTGGGACTTTGTAATCAACAATTTCTAATACATTTAATCCTCTTATGTATGACTTCTTAACTGTAAAATATACTTGTGGACTGGAATTCTCAAAGTAATAAAAAGTATGTTTATTAATTTTACTAAAAATCTTTCTCTCTAAGAATTTATATGGTCTAGAAAATTGCAATGTATTATTTCCCCAAAAATAATCTTGCCAGTTATTTATTGATTTAAGATTTGTAAAATAGTTTCTGCCTGTATAAATTGAGTCAGTAAGTTCTTTTGTGTCACTAATAATAGAATACTTTCTTAGTGGGTTTGTAAAAATTTTTATTGGAATATAAGAGTTCCTAAACCATACAAATTTCTGTGAAGAACCAATTATTTTGCCAATCTTATAAGCTAAACTTTTAGAGAAATTATTTACACCAAAGGCAAACCAAGGTTTATGCTCTGTAGTAGCTTTTTTAACTAAGGAGCTTCCAATGCCTTTATTTCTATGTTCTTGAAGAACTAGAAAATTACAGTAAAAATTACCACTAGTGATTACATTATTTAAATAAAATTCACAAGGATAACAAGTAAGATGACCAACTATTTGACTATTTTTATTTACTGAAATTATTACATTTGCTTTTTTTAATATTTCATTTTTAAATAGTTCTTTTAAATTCCTATTTGGATAAGCTCGATCCAAAAACTTAAAATAGCCATCAAATCTATCTTCTGTGAGATTACAGATGTTCATAACATGGATCATTGTATATAATAATGTTAAAAAAGGAGAAATTAATGGAGAGTAAAGATTTTTATTTTATTACAAAAGAACAAGAAAAATTATTAAATATTGCAGAGAATCTAGAAAAAGAAAAATCTTCTTATGTTTATAGAGCTGGTACTGGTAGTTAGAAAACAGTAGACTTTTTACAGTTTAGAGATTACTTTAAGTATTTTTTTATCATGTTTAACTGAAATTGGATTATCGTAAAAGATCCTGTTATCACCTTTTGTAATTAAAACAATATTGTTTTTATGTCTTATTAAATATTTTGTTCTGTGTACTTGAGGAAAATTAAATTCATTAGTAAAGCAAACCATATCATTTATTTTTATATTGTTTGGGTAAGCCTCTTCTACAAGAAGTAAGTCACCATTCTTAAATGAAGGCATCATACTATCTCCACGTAACTGAACAAGAGGTAATAAGCTTGATCCAAATTTAATATTTTTATTTGGGTTATTTATCCACTCACGTATTAAGCTTATTAATCTTTTATCATCTTCTAATGAAAACTTAATTTGTGCTAAATGAGTTAATTGTTTAGAAAGGTTTATTATTTTTTCTGTAGTTTTAGCCCTTATAATTCCTCCATCATCTATAGTAAAGTCTGCAATTGAATTGTTTAGTAATATTGCTAACAAGTAATTTATGTCTAAAGAAGTAATTTCATATCCTCCAGCTACTTTAATTAAATCTATTATTCCTGAAAGTCTACTCTTGTTAGATATAACTGGTTCTTGGTTTTTACTCATAAATGGTGTTGGATAGACATACCAGGTATCATTTTCTTCTTTTAAAAGTACTGTATCATCATTAATACCACAGGCGCCATTTTTAACTAAGAGATTAAAAAATGTCGTTTTGCCACAACTTGATCCTCCAGGAAAAAGAAATGTTCCATTGTTAATTCTTATAGCACCGGAATGTACTAGTAGCAAATTATTTTTTGTAAAGCTTAAAGCTCTAAAAAAACATAAAGCAAAAGTACGTACATCCCAAAAAGTGTTTGCAAAAAGTTTTCCTAATCCTTCTAAATCTGTCTTTCCATGGACATTATCTGATAGTTTCATATAAAAATAATTGTTGTTAAAAGCTACTTCATAAGTATTTTCTGGCTTTGAATTATTAGTTACTTTCTCAATATTAATTACTTTATCTAGATGATCATTACTTATAAAACCTGACCAAATATATTTTAGTTTGTCATAGAACTCACCAGGTACATTAAAGGTAATTTTAAGGTTATCTAGTTGGACAGAAATTAATTTTTTTTCTTCTGAATAAATCTTGATTTCTGTATTTTCTTGAAAAGATTTAAAAGATTTTATTGAGTTCTTGGTTTTACTTAAAACATAAAACAGTTTAGTAAAAAAGTTTAGAAACGAATTAATTGTAAAAGGATTTTCGTCTATTGTACTTAATAAAAAATTGTTTACTATGAAAAAATGTAATGAGTTAAATATTGAAAAAAATATATTGCCATTTGCTAGAAAAATTCCTTTTGAAAGAGCATCTAGTAACCTGCTTTTTACACTAAATTTACTTGCATTTATAATGTTCTCGATATTAAAACAATATTTTTCTAAAGGATTTATTTTAAGATTGTCACTATTCGAATGATTGCAGCATTGATACAGAAAAAATAAACTAATTTTAAATAAAAAGCTTTGTTTTGTTTTTATGGCATGTTCACTTAGTAACTTAAGACTTGTTTTATTTCCTTTAATAATTAAATAAGAATCAAGAATTAGTTGAATTTTTGAGAAAGGAAAATCTTTTATAAATTGAAAGATATTATAAAGCCAAAAATCTTCATTTGACATTATTTTAATATTTGATAATTTTTCATGGCTTTTTGCTCTTTGAATAATTTCACCTTCAAGTTTCTTGTTTTGTTTAGTAGTTTTAGATACAGTCCCTAAAGGAGAAAATAATTTAAAATGAATATCAATTTGATGATCATTGTAAAGAGCAAGTACATTACCAAGCCTTTTTAACTGTGCTTTCCAGTCATTACTTAAGGATATTATTTTTTGATTTGCTAAACTTTCTAAAAATTGTTTAAAATCAAATGTTTTGCATGGACTGTAAATAAAAATATCCAGATCTTGGCTTTCACGCAAAGCAGGGTATTTGTAAATTCCTATTAATCTTGAACATGCACCTTTTAATAAAAGAACTTGAATGTCTTCTTGTAAAGCATTTGAAAGTACTTTTAAAAAATCCCATTCCCAAGGATTATTTAATAAAGTCTCACGAAGTTTTATACCTCTTAAAAAGTTTGTATAATTTTCAAGTGAATGTTTTTTTACAAGTGTTAAAAAATCTTTAGTATCTTCTATAGCTATATTATTTTTGTTATTAAAAATTAAATCAATTAATAACTTCCAAGCTTTATTAGTGGTAGACATTAAGATATATTTTAAATCTATAATGATATCTTTTTTATGATTTCATTGTATATTTCTGTTTGGCCTGTTTTTACAGATAGTTCCAGAGCTCCCGTTAAGTCTCCCCATTCTAGTAATTTATTGATTTTTTTAATAGCTTCTTCTTTACCGATATCAATATATTCAATATTTTCTTTTTCTATTCCTTTACTGATTTTTATATCTTCATTTAAAACAAATGGGATTTTTGTTCCACTAGTTAAAAATATGTCCGGTTGTTTTCGAAATATATGTTCTACAAATGAAAATCCTCCCCCGTTTAATCCTCCCCAGATAAAATCAGATATTCCATTCTGGTATGCAGAAAGTAGTCCACTGATTAAAAAGCTTATACCTATGCTTGTACCAAATGTTAATGGAGTACTTGCAACTGATAGTCCTAGTAATGCTCTTGCTATTCCAGAAGAGTTATTATTTGCATGTGGTGGATGGATACTAGTAATTACTGGAGATGTTGCTGAAATAAGAATTTCTTGACCATCTTTTAAGTAAAGTTTGTTTGTTGTAAGCTGAAGATTTGATGACATTGCAAATCTTTTTCCTTCTGTAAAAACATCATTTAATAAGACAAGATCTATTATCTCTTCTTTTTTTATTAAATTAAATTTATCTAAGGAATCTAAATTTATTTTGTAAATATCTAAATTAATTTCACTTACATTTTGAGCACAAACAGGAATCCTATAAAAGCAAATAAAAGCTATAAGCATTAAAACTAGAATTTTATTTACTGTTTTCATTAATAATTCTTTCGGTATTGCCTATAATTGTTATTGGTGAAGTAAAGTTACCACCTGAACCACTAGCTTTTGTTGAACCACGAAGCCTGGAACTTCTATTAAATAAGTTGTCTTGAACAACAAATTGTCCAAAGCTTGCACTAGCAGCACCAGCAACAATTGGGATTAAATTAACACCAACCTGTCTAAAGAAACTTTTAGTTTGTTTCACTTTTGAAGCTTCAATTTCAATAGTATCGTTTGGTCTAAGTGCAATTTGATCAAATGTAGCTCCTTTAAGAAGTAAATCATTTATGTTTACTTTAAATATTCTGTAAACACCGTCATCATCATATCTTGAAACTTTTACTTTTTTCAGGGAACCAACATTTGTTAGACCTCCTGCCTTGCCTATTGCATCAAAAAAGCTTGCATCGTTGGTTAGATTATAATTGCCTGAAGTTTTTACTTCTCCTGTTATGCTAATTGGTACATCTTGATATGCAAGTTTTCCAAGAAGTTTGACATGGCTTTGTGCTTGATCTGCTTGGTTCTCAGCAGGGTTTGCATATATTGTGTCTCCAGGTTGTAAATTAATATCCTGAGTAGGATCTTCCCCTGATAAGTATGCATGTAAGTTAATACTTTTCTTTTCTGCATTTGATCCTCTTGTAATTATTAAAGCTTTTATATTAGCTCTTGGTTTTAAGCCACCAGCTAATTGAATAGCTTCACTTATTGATACGCCTACAGTACTTGCTGAAGGTTCAATTTTGTAAACACCTGGTTTAACAATCTCACCTCCAATATATATGTTTAGTGGTCTATATCTACTAATCTGAACAAATACAAGTGGATTTTTCAAAGTTCTTCCAAATAATTCTCTAACTTCTTTTGAAAGTTCATTAAGTGTATAACCTGCAGCTAAAAGATTTTCTTGTTTACCATCTGGTAATGGTATAGAAATATAACCATCTGTTGAAACCTTTAAAGTATATTGTTCAACCTGTCCAAATACTTCTCTTAACGTTCTATCAATGATTGTTAACTCATCTCCAGGACCAATTACATACATAGGAGTAAGAACTGCTTCAAGTTTAACTTTATTTATGTCTTTATTTTCTTCTGCAAAGACAATTTGGTTAAGTAATAATACTATTATAAGTATAAGCATTAGAAATATTTTTAGTTTACTTTTATTTTTCATGTGTTCTTTCCCCCTTTCCCCAGTTCCCCGTCTCGCCGTCTCGCCGTCTCTTTCCCCTTATGCTGCTGATTCACCTTTTGCATACCTTTCACTTTCACCATAGCCATAATAACCATACCCGTATCCGTATGTTCCAGTTGCGCCGGATGGAACTGAATTAAGTACAACCCCGATTGCAGTTACATTTGATTTCTTTAGTAAATCAATTGCTGCCATTAATTCTTTTCTTGAAGTCTTGTTATATCTTGACACCAGTCCAACAACATCTACATAACGTGCTAGTAGTAGTGCATCTGAAAATAATCCTAAAGGTGGTGTGTCTAGTATTACTAGGTCATAAATATGTTGTGCAGTTTCAAGCAGTTCTCTCATTCTATCTGATTCAAGGAGCTGTATTGGATTTGGTGGGATTTCACCGCTTGGTAAATAATCAAATCCAATTATTCCTAAAATACTTTTTTGTACTACATCATAAAAGTCAATCTCATTAATTAAGGTATTACTTATACCAACTGTATCTTTTGGCCTTGCCAGGTACTTGTACAATGATGGATTCCTAATGTCACTATCAATTAATAAAACTCTCTTCCCGCTTTGTGCATAAGTAATTGCTAAATTTAATGACACGGTAGACTTTCCTTCATGTACGCTTGGGCTTGTAATAAGTAAAAGTTTTTTATTTCCTGAAAGAGATAAGAATGAAAGATTTGTTCTAAGTGCATGAATAGATTCTGTGTATTCTGATCTTGGTTCTTGATAAACAATTGGTAAGTCACCAATATGGACTTGAGGCAATTGGCCTAAGAACGGGCAACCCATTTCACTTGGAAGAGTGTCAACGCCTTTAATAACATCATCAAAATATTCAACAATGTAAACTACAATAAGTGCAAGAATAAGTCCAAAAATAAAACTTGAAAATAAAGCAAATGGAATATTAGGATGTATTGGGGAAGTTGCTAATGATGGAGGATCAATAAGTCTTATATTAGTAATATGAGAAGCAATCACACCCTTCATTCTTGATTCAATTAGTTTCTTTTCAATTTCTTCAAGACGTTTTTCAGCAATGTCATTTTGTCTTAATAACTGAGTATAAATATATTTTTCATTTGGTAATTTTTCAAGTTTTTTTAGTACTTCATCAAGTGCTTCATCAATTACCTTTAGTTGTTCTTTAATAGCTAGTTCAGCTGTCTTGGTTTGAAGTAGGTTTCTAGTTAATTCTGCACGAACCGGATCATTAGAAAATGAAAAGGATTTTAAATTTACTTGCTTGCCAACTAACTCTTTAACCCTTTCTTCTATAAGTTTTTTATCTCCTTCAATTTGTTGTTTTATTTCTTCAAGTTGATAATGACCAGATTTTACTTTGGTTTGTAATCTTACTAACTGTGTTTCCTTTTCATACAAGTCTTTTCTAAGTGCAGTAAGAAAAGGATCTTCGCTAACAGTAATGTTTAAAAGTGAATCACTTAGACTGGACATAAGTTGTTTAGTAATTTGTTCCGAGGCTGTTTTTGCTTTAACATGTTCACTTTCTGCTGTAAGTTTAATGCTTCTAAGTGAATATAGGCTTTTTACTATTTCTTGATTACTTTCTAAACTAATTGTTTTACTTTTATGTTCAAATTCTCTTAAACGTTTACTAGCTTCAAGAGCTTCTCTTTCTGCTTTATTTCTTTCTTTTTTTAAAAATCTAATTGCACTTGCAGTATCACTTGCTTTTAATTCAATTGTTTTTTCTATGTAACTGTCAGTAATAGCTTGTAAGATGTGTTTTGCATAATTAGGATCAGAGTGTTTAAACTTTAGTTCAACTACGTCAACATTTCTATCAGCAGAAACAGCAAAATTAGCATTTAAGTTTAAATAACTTAAGTACTGTCCTTTTCTACTACCACTTTCATATCTCATATTAAATTGCCTGATAACTTTATCTAAGATTGTGGCTGATCTTAGAATTTCAATCTGAGTTTGTATAGGGTCACTTGCTCTTGCAATTGTTCTAAATGGTTGAGCTTGTTGTCCTTCAAATCCTAAGTCTTTTACTTCTATTAGGAGCCTTGCTCTACTCTCAAAGATTGGAGTAATTGACAGTGCAATTATCCAAGCCATAGCAGGTACAATAAATACAATTAACAGGCCCAGTCTTAAATGGTTTTTTATTGCTTCAAAGAAATTCAATCGTTATACTCCCTAACTAAAGAGCAAAGAACTTACGTTCTATATTTTTGTTACCCCTAGAGTCTTAGGGTTAAACCTTGTTAGATTAAACAGGTGAGTAAAAAATAATTAGAACGTAGAGATAGCCCTGTGAAACAAAGGGTTAACAATAGGTATATTTTTCCTGGTAAGTGGGTATGTAATAAAAGTTAGTTTATGATAGGAGGTTAATTATGGATACAATCATTAAATTCATTCGTGATGAAGAAGGTGCATCAATGGCAGAATATGCACTGCTCTTAGGACTTATTGCTGTTGGTGTTGCATCAGTAATAGTCACAATGAGAGGCTCCATCAAGACCATTTTTACAAATGCTAATACTGAACTTACTAAGTAAGCAGTAAAGTAGCATTATTGAGTTAGATGAGTTCTTGGATATGTTTTATCAATAGCTAATTGCTAGATCAATTGCTTAGGATTGGGAATAACTTTATGGACATAGTCATTAGATTTATTCGTGATGAAGAAGGTGCATCAATGACAGAATATGCACTGCTCTTAGGAATTGTTGCTGCTGGTGTTGCATCAATAATAATCTCAATGAGAGGCTCAATCTCGAATATTTTTACTAATGTTAATACTGAACTAAATACTCAATAAATAATAGTTAAAGAAAATTTGACATAGCCTGCCTGATAAGGCTATGTTTTTTTTATGAGTAAGGAAATATTACTTTTAATAATATCTGTTTTAGGTGGTTTTTTTGACTGGAAGTATAGAAAGATTCCTAATTGGCTTATTTTTGGTATTTTTATTTTTATTTTTTTAATAAACATTTTTTCATTTAAACTTCAAGGGATTGTAAATTGTTTACTTGGCTTTACTGTTGGGATCTTACTTTTGATAATTCCTTACTTAAAAGGCGGGATGGGTGCTGGTGATGTTAAGCTTCTTGCTGTAATTGGCTCTATTGTTGGAGTTAAAGATGTAATCTTTATTTTTTTCTACAGTGCATTTTGTGGATTATTATTAGGACTAGTTTGGATAATATTTAATTCAGGTCATTTTAAGTTTCTGATAACAACTGGACAAATGTTACCAGTTGTAGATAAAAAACAAAAAGTGCCATATGGAGTTGCTATTGCACTGGGTACAATTTTATATATAACATTTGGAATCAATGATGAAATTTTTTCAAAACTATGGCAATAAATCCTTCACCCCTGTCACCAAAAACCAAAAACAAAATTAATTCACTTGTGGTCATGGCCTCACTTGCAATGTTCCTGGGATTAATTGCTGCAACTGGTGTTTGGCAATATTTAAGCAAGACACAAGAAAAGGTAAAAGCACTCTCAGTTACAAAACCAGTTGTTGTAGCAGGTAAACAAATTCTAGCAGGTACTAAATTACAAGAAAGCGATTTAGCAATTAAACAATTTCCTGTACAAGCAGTTCCAAAAGATTATCCAAGTTCAATTTCATCTGTTAAAGACCGTATAGTAAAAGCAACATTACAAGCTGATGAAGTAGTAACTGAGACCAGACTTGTTGGTCAAGGTGCTAGTGGTGGCTTGCCTGTTGTAATTCCAAAGGATCTAAGAGCAATAACAATCCGTGTAAATGAAGTAGTTGGAGTTGGTGGATTTATTAATCCAGGTGATCGTGTTGACATTGTTTCAATTTTAAAAAGTAATGAACAACAAACATTTTCAAAAACAATTTTACAAAATATTTTAGTCTTGGCAGTAGGAGATAAAATTCTAGATATAAATTCTATTGCAGAACCTCAAGCTAAAATAGTTGCACAAGTAACCCTTGCACTTGGCTCAAACGATGCAGAAAAAATAGCACTAGCTAGTGAGGTTGGCCAATTACACTTAGTGTTAAGGCCATTTGGAGAAGATAAGTTAGCTGCAACTAGTGGGGTTAATTTAGAAGATATTTATGGTGATCTAATTCAAAAGCCAGAAGGGGCACAAGATATTTCACAGACTCAGGCAATAATTTCAGCAAATGAAAATGAAAATGCAATAGAAATAATTTTAGGAGATGAACGCTCTTATTATTATTATTAGGGCTATCATGTAGGGGTATCATTAGATTTTTTGTAAACCTTGCCTTTTTAATAAAATAAAGGTAGAACGAGGTTATAAATTTAAATTATGAAATTTTTATTTAGATCTTTTAAAGGAAGTGTAATGGCAGAAACAGCACTAGTTATTCCAATATTACTTGGGATAGTTCTTTTTATTTATGAATTTGGCAGTGTGTTTTATATATCAAATAGTTTAAGTCAAATTGCAAGATCTGCAGTAAGGTATGCATCGGTTACATCATCTTATACACAGCAAAATGTTATTGATGCTTCAGGAGCTAATTCTCTATTGCCAGATATTGCAAAATTTACTTTAACTATTACACCATCTCCTGGAATAGTAAAAAAAGTAGGAGATGTCATTACTGTAAATGTTCAGTATAATTACACACCGATAATAAATCCTTTTGGACTTTTTAATTCAAGCCAGCCATGGGCACCTGTTTTAAAAAGTACAGCAGTAGCAAGATCTGAGGTGTCAAGTGCGTAATAAACATGGAATGGTTATACCATTTTTTGCACTGCTATTAATAGCGGTATTAGGCTTAGGTGCTATTACGATTGACTTGTCAAACTTCTATACAAAAAAAACAAATGTAAAAAGTGCGATTGATCTTTCAGTACTTGCAGGCATATCTCAGCTGGTTACTAATCAAAATATTTCTGGTGCAAAAAATGTAACCTTAAATTATTTAAATAATAATCTAACTAAAACAATTCCTAATTTTGTATCTTTAACACTTGACAACAATGATTTATCCATTCAAGTTGGAGTCTATGATTTTAATAACATGACTTTTACATGGGATGAAAATCATCCTTCACCAAATGCAATTATGGTTTCATATACATATAAAGCAAAAACATTTTTAGGTATGATTTTTAATATTAACGAAGTTCAAATTTATGATAAAGCTACTGTTGCAAAAAGAGCAGCAGGAAAGGCATTGGCAGGTTCAGGGTTTCCATTTGTAATTGATAGTTCAGTATTGCCAAGTGCTATAAACAATGGAAATATGTTGAGGTTATATACAGGCAGTGATATAGACAATGCTCATTGGACTGATTATACAAACAGTAATCCCAGTACAACCGACATTAAAAATGTTATTGATTATTTTCAATCAGGTATAGGTACTAAGCCGCCTGGAGTTACAGTCAATGATACTTTTAATGTAAATGATGGTGGAATGGGAGCAGTTATTATGGATATGGACCCAAATATTTTAGTTGGAATGACTTATTTGTTTCCTCTGGTTTCTTCAACAGACATGGCCAGTGAAGTAATGACTGATGGTTTTCTTGGTGCAGAAATTAATGCAATAGTTGATTCAATGGGACAAAAATACATAGATATAACAATTACACCAAGCTATGTTGACAATACTTTTGGTGGACTACAAGTTGGAGGAGGAACAAATATAAGTTCTGATTATCAATCATTGTTAGCTCAGGCATTTGGATTAGTAGAGTAGTTATATTAAGCAATGGTCAGCTCCTTATGGACCCGAGGATTACTATATTTTTGAAAATCTTGTAATCAGTGAATTGGTAAAAAGAAACTTTGCAACTGGAGGACATAAAAACTTTTTTTTCTATAAAGAAAGCAATGGTGTTGAGGTTGATTTGCTAATTGAACATGGGGATAAATTGGATGTCATAGAAATAAAATCAAATGAAACACCTACAATGAATCATGCAAAAAATCTTGAAAAATTTTACTCATTTTTAGCAGATGCAAAAATTACCAATCAAAAAAAGATTAATCTTTTTCTCTTAAGTCCACAAATAGAGAATTTTAAAATTAAAGACATTAATTTTAACTACTTTAAGGATCACGTAGTAAAGGACTGGTAATTTAAAAAGTACTGAATAGTCATCAAACTTTGTAACCCAAGGTTACATTCGTTACGTTTCTAAACTACTCGGGAGCAAGCTCCCGTGGTTTACGCTACGCGGCTAAATACCTTATTTAATTAGGTTTTAATGATAGGTGGGTAGGATTTATAGTAGGATAAAAAGTAGGAAAAGAGGTAAGAAAATGTCTATAAAAATCTCAATCTCATTAGACGATGAGCTTGCTAAGTTGATTAAGAAGGAAGCAGAAAAGACTGGCCGAAGTGTTAGTGAATTAATAGCTGATGCTATTAAAGCTTACAGGAAATTAAAACGTGTTCAAGCATATGCCAGATTTGCTAAGTCAAAAGCAGCAGAGGAATTGTCAGCTCTTGAAAAAGCACAATTTGAGGTAGCAAAAAGTCTTGGATAACAAAGAAATAAAAAAAGGTGAAGTATGGCTAGTTAATTATGAGCCATCCCGCAGAGGTGAGCTTGGCAAAACTGCAAGACCTTCAATAGTTGTTCAAAGCAACGAGGGGTGTACTTTACTAGACACAATAACAGTTGTTCCTACATCTACAAAGGTAGAGCAATACGATGAGATTTACATCTATCTTAAACCAACAAAACAAAGTGGTCTAAATAAACCAAGTGCAGCAATTTGTTCTCATGTTTATACAGTAAGCAAAAATAATTTTATTAAAAAAATAGGCATTCTAAATGAACAAGACTTTAGCAGTGTAAAAAAAGGGATGGCTTTACATTTAGATATTGAACTATAGTAAAATCGGGCCTCAGGTACAAAGTGAGAACTAAATTAATGGAATATAGAGAGCATATTTATATACCAGGCTTGGCTCCTGCTGCGTGATGTATCCCCTAGTGCTCTTCACTATTGTTTATCCTTACTCACAGGGACAGGTTTGCTTTATTGTTGCATTCCCAGCTTACACTAAACGAAAGATTGATTGCATATAGTTAAACCATATGATAGTATGCTTACGTATGGTCCAAAGAGATTTCTGGTTAGAAAAGATAAACAATGCTTGGAAAAGCAGATCTGTAATATGGCTTAATGGTGTAAGAAGAGTAGGAAAAACCTACCTATGCAAATCTATTCCAAACATTGAATACTTTGACTTTGAGCTTTATGGAATCAGAAAACAAGCCGAAAATCCCGAGTTATTTCTAAAAGGATTAAAAAAGAAGAAAGTTATCTTTGATGAAGTTCACAGGCTAGATAACCCATCAGAGCTATTAAAGATAGCTAGTGATTATTTCCCTGATATAAAAGTTGTTGCAACTGGTTCATCAACACTTGGTTCATCAAAGAAATTTAAAGATACGCTTACTGGAAGAAAATGTTCAATTTGGCTCACTCCTTTAATTACTAAAGATCTAAAGAATTTTAATAATCAAGACTACAGTCATAGATTTTTATTTGGTGGGCTACCACCTAATTTTTTGCAGAACAAGGTACCAGAGTATGAGTTTGAGGAATGGATAAGCGAATATTGGTCTAAAGACATAGAAGAATTATTTAAGCTTGAAAAGAAAAGTTCTTTTCAAAAGTTTATTGAACTTTTGTTTGTAAATAGTGGTGGGATTTTTGAAGCAACAAAATATGCTAAGCCTTGTGAAGTAAGCAGAGTCACTATTAATAACTACTTAAATATTTTAGATCAAACATTTGTAGCAAATATTGTTAGGCCTTTTAGCACCTACAAAATAAACGAAATAGTAAAAGCCCCAAAAGTGTATGCATTTGATACAGGTTTTGTTTGTTACTATCGTAGTTGGAACTCTTTAAGACCAGATGATATGGGAGTATTGTGGGAGCACTTTGTTTTAAATGAAATAAATGCAGAAACACAAACGAAAAAAATAATGTATTGGAGAAATAAACAAGGGAATGAAATAGATTTTGTTATTTCCCCAAGAGGCAAAGATCCGATAGCAATTGAATGCAAATGGAAATCAGACAATTTTAATTCTTCCAACTTAGAGATTTTCAGAAGAACATATCAAAAAGGTCTAAATTATGTAGTTTCTCATGATATTGATAGAACGTACAAAAAGAAATATGGAAGTATAGAAGTTACATTTGTTAGCTTAAGAAATCTGGTTGGCGAAATTATAAAAGCTACAAGTCGGGTTTTATGAACATTGAGCTAAAAGATTAATTGCAGACTTTGTAAACAAAGCAAGCCTCGCTCTTTCAAAGCGAGAACTAAATTAATGGAGTATAAAGGGTATATTTTTATAACCGGACTTAGCTCCTGCTGCGTGATTTAACTATCCTCCTAGTGTTTTTCACTACTTTCAAATAATTAAGGAAATTTTATTTTGAAGAAGTTTATTAATATCAAAAATTTTTAGCTTATTGCCTTGTATTGTAAGACATAGAATAGAGGGTTATGGTTAATTTAATTGGAACAATCATTATATTAGGAAAGAAATCATTAGCGAATTTTGAGACTAGCACAGAAAAAAAAATTACAATAAAGCCTACCACTGAAGAAATTGATAATGATCAATTCATAAGCAGTGACATTCAATTTGTGGCTTTCACAGATCCTCAAGGTAAAGAAAGCACAAAAGAACTTTTACCTCTTCTTACTGACGAGCCATTTGAATTAGATAAAAGCAGAGGAAGGGAAGTTAAAAAATTGAAGGACGATAAACTTGCTTTTATTGAAATTATTGGTGAAGACAAAAAGTTGAAAGAAAAAGAAGAATTTACTTATGATAAATTAGGGAGATTAAAGGAAAGAAGTGTTACAAAAAGGAGCAATAATGGGCTTATCCTTACTACTGTAGATTTTGATGCTAATGGAAAAAGAATATTCAAATACGTTCAAGAAATGGACAGTGACTATAAAGTAAAATCAAGAATTTCAACAGAATATAGTGAAAATGGTTTGACAGTAACTACAAAAGAAGAAAACATAGATTTTAAATTAGTTTCCACAACAGTAACAAAAATCAGCGAGGATCGTTTATCTTCAGTTACAGAAACTAAAGACGCAACAGGAAAATTAACAGATAAAGAAACAATTAAAATTGTAGAAGATGGAACAACTGTAGTTGAAAAGAGTACTGGAAAAGGCTGGGTTTACAATAAACTTGAAACTAAAAAAGACAAAGATAAGGATCTAACTACAGTTATAGAAACAAAATCACATATAAAAGGCACAACGGTTATTGCAACTGTAAAAAACAAAAAGGGAGAATTTGTTGAATCCAGCATTGAAGAAATAAGTTTAGATGGTACATTTTCGGAAAAAACAATAAAAGATGGCAAAGGAAAAGTACTTCAAACTATAGCTACTACTTACTCTAAAGACAAGCTTTTAGGAAGAACTGTTGTTAGGGATTGTGATGGAAAAATTGTCAAGACTTTTGATATCTCAGCAGATAATAAAGAAAATAACAGGGAAACTGTAACTGTTAAAGAATATTCTGCCGACAGAGATCTCGTGGGTTTAGTAGAAACAGAAAATAATATAAAAGACGGTAAAAAATTAATAACCAGCAAATATACTATTTCAGTTTTTGACAAATTTGGTAAGCCAGTTGAATCTGTTAGAGAGCACTATTTCAAAGGTGTTTATGATGGGAAGATCACTTCAAAATACACTCATGATAGACTACTTGAAACAAGAAAGAGCTACGATAAAGATGGTAAGCTTTGCTGGTCATCTCTTGAATTAAGAACTCCTGGCAATGATGGTAGATCTAACAAAGAAATTAAAGAATTTTATAATGCTTATGGAAAGTTAAAAAAAAGAATAACAAGTGATTCAACAGGAACAACTAGTGAAACATTTGACTTAAATGAAAAACTAAAAGAAAGAAGATCAATAAGAACTATAAGATTTGATGGTAGAAGAGCTGATTTTGAAGCTATTACAGAAACATATATAAACGGAGAATTTGCAGGTAAGATAATAGAAGTAACAAGTAAAGATGAACCAACTATAACAAAAAATTATGATGAAAATAATAAATATACTGGGCAAAAGGTTGTGACTTCCCAAAAAGATATTTATACCGTAGAATTATTTGATAGCGATGACAAACTAACCAGTAAGAAAGTTACCCATAAAGATGGCTCTGTAGATGAGGAATATGATGGTTCAGGGAAATTGCTTTTTAAAACAGAACATACTTACAATAAAGATGGTAGAGAAGAAATAAAATATAATGCAGAAGGAAAACTTGTTGAAAAGAAAGTAATTAAATATGTTGTTGCTGATAAAGGTCCTATTGAGGAAATATTTGGTCCAAATGGAAAACGCCTATTAAGACTTGAGAGAAAGTGGCTTCGTTATGAAGATGCTTATGAGGATACTATAACAAAATTTGCAGAAGACGGTGAAAAGATAATTGAAACAAAAACCGTTAAACAAAGGTGATAATTTTTAAATAGATCCACTGGGATTTGAACCGTGATTATCAAATATTTGTTTGAGATGAGCTTTAATTTTCAAAAATCGGACCGGAGAGATTTGAACTCTCGACCCCTTCCACCCCAAGGAAGTGCTCTACCAAGCTGAGCCACGGCCCGTTCTAGAGAATCAGAGATCAGTTTAATTTATATTATAGCTTTCTTTTAGGATTTACTTTGATTGCTTGCAAACTTTCTTACAAGATCATAAAGTTCCACTGGTACTGCGAGTACTACTGTATTTGATGCAGTAGGCCCAAGCCCATCTATTGTTTGTAAAGTTCGAAGCTGCATTGCACCAGGGCTCATTGACATTGTCTTTGCTGCTTCTGCAAGATTCATTGCAGCAAGTTTATCACCTTCTGCTTTTGTAATTGTAGCTCGCTTTTCCCGCTCAGCTGATGCTTGACGTGACATCATTTTCTTTAAATCTTCCGGAACATCTACATCCTGGATTTTAATTCCTTTAACTTCAAGTCCCCATTCTTTTGATTCTTTTTCAACAATTGATTCAATTGATTTCCCAATTTGTTCACGTTCAGCCAGCAGATCATCAAAAGTCATTCCTCCTACTACATCTCTTAAAGCTGCCTGAGCATACTGGGAAATTGCATATGAATAATTTTGAACTTTTATAACTGCTGCTTCAGGGTTACTAACTAAAAAATATAAAACACCATTTATTGAAACTGGTACATTGTCTTTCGTAATTACTTGCTGTTTTGGAATATCCATTGTAAGGATTCTTGTGTCTACTATTCTAATTTCGTCAATCATTGGAATAATAAAAAATACTCCTGGACCTTTTATAGAACTATATTTCCCAAGCCTGAACACAACTGCCTTTTCCCATTGAGCTGCAATTTTTATCCCAGATGAAATAAATAAAGCAACAATAAACACTAAGCTAAAAAGCACTGAACCCATAATGGGTTTAACCATCATTAATGGCGAAAGAAAAACAAAACCTAAGCCAGAAATAACAAAGAAAATAATCATTGAGATGTAGTTTGTGATGAGAATCATGATGCTTACTCCTTATAATCAAGAAATATTATAGCTCTAAACATATATTTTCAGCTTTTGATACAAAATCGTACAGAAAGCAGTGTATATGTTATAATTTGAGCTAAAGGTAAGAAATATTCTTACCTTTAGCCTATAAACATGGATAAATCTGATATTTTAAAAATATATAGCTCCAAAAACACGGTCTTTACTTTTAAAGATATCTCATTAATCTGGGGTGAAACAGAAACAGATCTTGTAAAAAGTAAGATTAATTACTATGTAAAAACCGGCAAGTTGTATGCAATAAGAAGGGGAATTTATGCTAAAGACAAGAACTATGACAGGCTTGAACTAGGAACTAAAATTTACACACCATCATATGTTAGCCTTCAAACTATTCTAGAAGAAGAAGGAATAATATTTCAATACCACAAAAGTATTTTTGTAATCAGTTATCAAACAAGAGAAATAACATGTGGAGGTAACAGAATTGTCTATAAAAAAATTAAAGATATTGTTTTAAGTAATAAAACCGGTCTTGAAAAAATGGAAGGATACTTTGTGGCATCTAAAGAAAGAGCATTTCTTGATACCCTTTATCTTTATGGAGAATATTACTTTGACAATCTAAAACCTATAAAGTGGGATCTTTGCTTTCAAATTCTTCCTATTTATAAAAATAAAAACCTTGCTAAGAGATTAAAGAAATATGCTGGACATAAATAAACACAGAACAATGCTACTTCAAATACTTAAAGAGATTTATTCAGATACTTCTTTAGGTCCGCTTCTTGGCTTTAAAGGAGGGACGGCTGCTTATCTTTTCTATGATCTTAAAAGGTTCTCAGTTGATCTGGATTTTGATTTGCTTGACTCAGAAAAAGAGGAACTTGTTTTTCAAAAGATTGAAGCCATAATTAAAGAATATGGTGAAATCAAGGACAAGTTTTTAAAGAGACACACTATATTTTTTCTACTATCTTACGCAAAAGGATCTCAAAAAATAAAGGTGGAAATAAACAGAAGAGATTTTGGCTCTAAATATGAATTAAAAAATTATCTTGGTATTTCTATGCTTGTAATGATAAAAGAAGATATGTTTGCACATAAACTCTGTGCACTGTCTGATAGAAGAGAACTAGCAAGCAGAGATATTTTCGACATATGGTTTTTCTTGAAAAACAATTGGGATATAAATGAAACAATAATTAAAAAGAGAAAAGGACTTTCACTTAAAGAATACATAAAACAATGTATTGAAATTATAAACAAAATAAACGAAAAATATATTCTTCAGGGAATTGGTGAACTACTGGACGAAAAGACAAAAGAATGGACAAGGAAAAACTTAAAAAAAGATGTGGTGTTTTTGATGAGAGTAAAACTTGAGAGTTAATGATGACAGCCATCTTCACCCTCGATCCTTTTCAAGAAGAAGCAATTAATGCTCTTAAATCTGGAGTTAGTGTTGTAGTTAGCGCTCCTACTGGATCCGGGAAAACTGCAATTGCAGAGTTTGTTATTGAAGAAGCTTTAAAAGGAAGTGAGAGAGTTTTTTATACGACTCCGCTTAAAGCACTGAGCAATCAAAAGTTTCATGACTTTCAGAAAAAATATGGCAAAGAAAATATTGGAATAATTACTGGTGATACTTCAGTTAACAGTGATGCACAAATTGTTGTTATGACTACAGAGATTTATAGAAATATGCTCTATGGTACAGTGCTTGGCTCTGTAGATGAAAACTTAAAACACTTAAGATACTTAGTTTTAGATGAATGTCACTATATGAATGACCCTGAGCGAGGAACTGTATGGGAAGAAAGCATAATTTATTCTCCACCAGGTCTTCAGGTACTTGCACTTTCAGCTACAATAGCAAACGCAAAAGAGCTTACAGACTGGATTTCAAATATACATAATAAAACAAAACTAATAGAAACTTTTCATAGACCAGTCCCACTTAGGTTTTATTATTTTAAACAAAACCATCTCTATCCATTACTGTTACAAAATAAAGAGTTAAATCCACAACTTAAAATCCATAAAGATTCTTTTAAAGCACATAAGCAGAAGTTTAAAGATATGAAAAGAAAAGGTAGCAAGGAAGGAAGAATCCCTGATGTAGTAATAGAACTTCATAAGAGAGGACTTTTGCCTGCAATTTATTTTGTTTTTTCAAGACGAGGTTGTGAGCTTGCATTAAAAGATTGCCAACAATTAGGTTTTAATTTACTGACGCTAGATGAAAGAAAAACATTATCAAAGCTAATTCAAGAAAAAACATATGGGAATGATTACCTTTTTAAACACAAACATCTTGGGTTTTTATATCAAGGAATGGCAGTACACCATGCAGGACTTTTACCTCAATGGAAAACAATTGTAGAAGAACTTTTTAGCAAAGGTCTAATCAAGGTTGTCTTTGCAACTGAAACACTTGCTGCAGGAATCAATATGCCAGCAAAAACAACTGTGATAAGTAATCTTGGAAAGCATGGAGGCGCGGGACATAAGAATCTTACAAGCAATGAATTTTTACAAATGTCTGGCAGAGCTGGACGCAGAGGAATGGATAAAGTTGGAAATGTTGTAATTAAAGAAACTATTGATCATTCACCAGCATTTGCTGCAAAACTAGCAGCAGCTACAGCTAATCCTCTTACTAGTCAGTTTACTCCAAACTATTCAATGGCGTTAAATCTTCTGCAACATCATTCAATGGATCAAATAAAAGATCTTTTAAATAAAAGCTTTGGGCAATATTTGCTTAGCAGTCATGAGGATTTTTATTGGGATGGATTTTTAAATTTAACAAAGGTTTTAACTAAGCTTGGTTACTTAAAAGACAATATTCCAACTGAGCATGGAATAATGGCATCATCATTGCGTGGTGAAAATATTTTGTTAATTAGTGAGATATTATTGAAATGTGATTTTGTTCTACAGCCACAGGAATTCTCTGCATGCATTTCATCTCTTGCTATTGATGAGACTCGTCCTCGAATATATATAAGAGCAAAACAATCAATAAACGTAGAAGATACTTTTATTTCAATGCAGAAGATAAGCAAGAGTTTAATTAAGCTTCAAAGAAACTACAATATAGAAATGTCAGCAAACATAAATCCTCAGCTTGCAGGTTTAATAGAAATTTGGTGTAAAGAAGAAACAAGATGGGAAGATCTACTTAGACTTACTAATTTAGACGAGGGGGATCTTGTTCGTGCAACAAGAAGGACAATGGATCTTTTGCGTCATATTAAAAATGCACCGTATATGAATCCACAAATTATTGATCTTGCAAAAGAAGCAATAGAATTAATGAATAAGGAACCAGTAAAGGAAATAGTGTAAAATAACACCATGCTAACCTTCACAGAAAAAAAATTAACTGTTCAATTTGTAAAAATCCATCCTAAAGCAAAGCTTCCTTTTTATGCTACAGAAGGTGCTAGTGGAATGGATTTAGTAAATGTACTTGAAGAACCACTTACATTAAAACCAGGCGAACGTGCAAAAGTACCAACAGGATTAATTATGATTTTGCCTCCTGGTTATGAAGGTCAAGTAAGACCACGATCAGGACTTGCAAGTAAACATGGAATTACACTTACCAATTGTGTTGGAACAGTTGACAGTGATTACCGTGGAGAGATTTGTTGTCTTATGATAAATCTTGGAGATGAATCTTATACAATTCAACCAAATGATCGAATTGCACAATTAGTCATTTCACCAGTTGTACACGTTAGTACTGAATTCGTTGAAGGACTTCAAGAAGAAACAAAAAGAGGTAGTGGTGGATTTGGAAGCACGGGAAAATAATTGAGAATTGAGAATGACCACAAACCACAAACTTGGCAAACAAGGCGAAAAGCTTGCTTGTGATTATTTAAGAAAAAATAAATTTTTAATTCTAAAACAAAATTGGAGATCTGGAAAGTATGGTGAAATTGATATTATTGCAAAAGATCCAAATAAAAATGAGCTTGTTTTTATAGAAGTAAAATCCAGAACTACAAGCCTTGATGAAGCAAAAGAACTTGTAACAAAGAAAAAACAAAGACAGCTATACAAACTAGCAACAGCTTATTTACATTTAACTAATCTTGAAAATACAGCTTGCAGATTTGATGTAATTGCTATTAAAATTAGTCAAGAAGGCAATAAGCTCGAACATATTAAAAACGCATTTTATTTACAGTGAAAGAAATTATTGAACAATTTATAAACCAAATTCTAGAAGATCAAAAATTTTCTTTGAATACGAAAGCTGCTTATAAAAGTGACTTAAATGAATTTTTAGAATATGTTGTTTCTACAAACACACAACTTCAAGACATAAACCAAGGCTGGGTAAAAAGTTACTTAAAGCATTTAGAAGAAACAAACAAAGAACAAAACTCTTTTAATAGAAGAGCATCAACATTTAGGCTCTTTTTAAGATACTTATACATTCACAAGCTTATACCAGCTAACTATTCATTAATAGTTACTAACCAAGCAACATTTTTTAAAACAGAAGAAAATGAGCTTGAAAAAAATGACATTAAGAAAATTATTGAAGACACCAAGTTAAGAATTGATCAAAGGTTAATTTTATTACTAATTGGTAAGTTAGGGCTTTCTGCAACACAAATTGCACGGGTAAATACTTTTCAAGTTGACTTTGAAAACAAAGTGATTGATTTATCTGATACAGAGAAAATTTATCTGCCACATGAAATATTTACCTTGCTTAGGGAATATTTGCTTGAAGTTAGAGCTAATTTAGCTAGTTCAAGTAACTGTTTAAGCTTATTTTTAAATGAAAAAGGCAAACCAATTTCTGAAATCGACATTTATGGATTGATTAAAAAACTAAGTGAAGACTTAAACTTACAAGGCAAATTGACAATAAGAAGTTTAAAAAAACTATCAGCAGATAAAATTGATACTATGTCAATGCAAAGAGAGATTTTTAATGCTTAGAACATTCTTAAAAAGTAAAATCCACCGTGCAACAGTTACTAAGTCTAATCTTAATTACATTGGTAGCTTAACTATTGATTCATACTTAATGGAACTGGCAAACATAAAAGAATATGAACAAATTCAAGTTCTAAACATTACAAATGGAGAAAGGCTCATAACATATGCAATATCTGGTTCTAAGAACTCTGGCACTATTTGTGTAAACGGTGCAGCAAGTCATAAAATAAAAACTGAAGATATTGTAATAATTGTTAGCTATGCACAACTTAATGAAGAAGAAGTAAAAAACTTTAAGCCAAAGATCATCCATGTAGATAAAAATAATATCCCTGATGAAGTTGTAGTCTTGTTATAATTTTTATATGCCAAAAGATATAAAAGTATTAGTTTGTGGTGCAGCTGGAAAGATGGGACAAGCTGTTGTAAGAGCAGTATCTGCAGAAGCAGATTTAAAACTAGTTGGTGGTGTTGATAGATCAGGCAATCCAAATTTAGGAAAAGATATTGGCTTACTATGTGGAATAGATGAGACTGGTGTAAAACTTACCGGTGATTTAAAAGAAACACTTGTTAAATCTAATCCTAATGTAATGGTAGATTTTACAATGCCTGAAATTGTAATTGTAAATGCTCAAGTTGCCTTAAAAGCTGGTGTTCGTGTTGTTATTGGAACTACTGGAATGACAAAAGATGATGTTAACGAGCTCTCAAAAATTGCAAAACAAAATGCTATTGGTGCAATTGTTGCACCAAACTTTGCAGTAGGTGCAGTACTTATGATGAAATTTGCAAAGGAAGCCAGTAAATATTTTGCCAATGCAGAAATTATTGAGTACCATCACGATAAGAAGTTAGATGCACCAAGTGGTACTTCTATAAAGTCAGCTGAACTTATGGCTGAAAACAGAAAATTATTTGGAAGTAGAGCCATGCGGCCGCATGGCTCTACTAGCAAAGAAACTATAAAAGGAGCAAGAGGAGCTGTAGGAGAAGGAAATATTCATATACACAGTGTCCGTTTGCCAGGAGTAATTGCAAATCAAGAAATTATTATGGGCATGACTGGACAAACACTTACAATAAGACATGATACTTACGACCGTACTGCATTTATGCCTGGAGTTTTAATGGCCATTAAAAAAGTTATGGGATTAGATCATTTAGTTTACGGGCTAGAAAATATTATTTACTAGACTTATTGCGGAATAGTAACAAAAGAATAAGGATAGGCCACAAAAAGTTAGGGCAATTAGTCTGAAAGTGTAAGGAGATACTTTCATGATTAATGCAAAATCCGGACTAAAAAACGATTCAATTTGTAAATCACTTACAGGTATAACGGTAAAAGAGTTTCAGGGTATTCCTCCTGATGTTACTTCTAATGTTGATAAAGGGTTTGATGGAATTACAACAGAATATTCAAATCTGAAAGTAAGAATGCCTAGAAAAAAGCCTTGAGGTAAAGAACTTACAGAAGAAGAAAAAGAAACTAATAAAAATATTAGTAAAAGAAGAGTTGTAAATGAACATGCCATTGCTCACATAAAAAAATACAATTCTGTCTCTCATATCTACAGAAACAAGGGAAATGATAAAGCTGATAGATTTATGCTCATTGCTTGTGGGTTAAATAACTACCACATTGATCAGAAGGAGGCTGCATGACGTAATTAAAAATTGAAAACTTAAGTTTGACAGAAAATTATTTCTCTTCCATTTGATTTCGCAATAAGTCTATTGTGATAAATCAACTAGACAAGCCTACCAAGAAACCTACAATGAGATGGATATATCAACTATTTCAAGGTATTCATGTGGTTTACATGCAACTTGCAAACATTATTAAAACTCAAGTTACAAATATTAGGGATTATCATAAGCATATCTTAAAATTACTTGGTCATCAATATGAAAAAATCTACTACTTTCATACTGTGACTTGCGGAAATGTTTCTGCATGTTTTGCTAATTGTTATATTTAAGATTCAATCTTTTGGTTGAGACATTATCTATGCTGCTTGATCTAAGTGGTGTCCAGCATTATGAGTTGTTGTTATTGAATTTTGATGAGCTTGCAGTGAAGACATATTATGAGGTAAGTGATCTTTCTCATATTGTAAGATTCTATTTGCAGATCTAGTACCAATATAAAATGCGTCTAGTTCTTTACTAATCAAGGATGGATTTTTTACCAGTGCTTTGAGTAAAGCTGGATTTTTAAATCCAATTACATATATTGCAGCTGTGCCAACAATACTTAAAACTGAATTACTAAAAAAACCTGTTCCGCTCATATAAAATCCTTTAATAATAAACTTTGAATGTTTACATCTATATAAAGTAAGTAAGAGAGTAAAGTTGATAGTTTATCTATTTAACGTTTCGTTTCTGCCTAGTAGGTAGCAGGCTGAAAAGTTAATGTACGGTTAAAGAGCTTAAAAAGCCAAATTCCATGGAAGGGCAATAATCTTTTTATCAACTAATATTGGTTCCTGTCCTCTGTAGATTACAATTCCGAAAGGCACATTTTGATAACTTTCCATGAAGCTTTGTATTCCTCTTAGTTCATAATGATTTATTTTAAAACCTGATTTTACTTCAATAGGGTATATGTTTTTCCCTGAGGCAATTACAAAATCAACTTCTGCACCGTTGCTTGTTCTCCAAAAATTTATTGATGGTTTTGGAGTAATGTCTTTTATTTCTTTGTATAGCTCTGAAAACAGAAATGTCTCAAGTATTTTTCCCCATTCTCCACCATTGAGCATCTGCTCATTTGTATGGTTCTCATAAAAATAATTTATTAATCCTGTATCCAGATAATGTACTTTAGGTCTTTTAACTAGTTGTTTGTTTGCTTTCATACAGAATGGATAAATTAATTTGCACTGATATGAAGACTCCAGAAGAGAAATATATTTTTTAACAGTCTTTGAATCGATTCCTAAATCTGAGCTAATGTTATTTATGTTTAAAATGTTGCTTGTCTGAAAAGCAAGAGTTTTATATACTTTCTGGAAACTGTCCAGATTTACAATCTGAGATAAGTCTCTTAAATCTTTTTCAATATAAGTGCTTATATATGATTCAAACCACTTGCTGGACTGGTTTTTATCTAGTTCGTGAACTTTTGGAAATCCACCTCTTAGTATAAATTCCAACATGTCTGATTGCTTTGTTTTCTTGAGTCTGGCTAGCTTATTTTTAAAATTTATTATATCTTTAGAAGAAATCATAAGCTTTATTATCTTCTTGCTGCTGCTTGAGATAGCTTCTGAAACAGAAAATGGCAGTAATTCAAGAATGCCTACTCTTCCTGCTAAAGATTCTGTAATTGATTTCATAAGCAGAAAGTTTGCAGAACCTGAAATAATAATTTTGTGCTTAAATCCGCTATCGACAAGTTCTTTTAGTGAATGGAATAATTCCGGAGCTTTTTGAGCTTCGTCAATTGCTGTGTTAGAGTTCAGTGAGTTTGTAAAGAGAGAAGGATCTTCTTTTATCTTCAACAAAATTTCCCTGTTGTCTAAATTATAATATTTCCAGTTTTTTGACTTACTAGAAATTATTTTTATTAAGGTTGTTTTTCCTGATTGCCTTGGTCCAGTAATTGAAACAACAGGAAAGATTTTAAGAAGTTTATATATTTCTGGCTCAATCAACCTCTTTTTATAATTCATAGGAAAAAGTATACCACGAAATTTCAGGCGCCTAGTCCAAAATTTCGACTTATGAAATATTTAGTTTTTGTGATTTAATAATTAGTGTTTAAGCTCTAGCGATTGCAGTTCTTGCTGCAATTGCCCATTCCGCAAGTGCTACTTGGTGGTTGTTTAATGCAGCAGCATGTGCAAACATTTCAGCATTTGTTGCCCCATCGTGTAGTGGTAGGGGTGGAGTAGGTCTCGGTGGTAAATTAATGGTAGATGCAGATGGATTTATAGAAGGTGGTGGTGGTACCACTGATGCTCCGGCTGGCGATGGTAATGCAGGAGATGTTATTGGTGTTGACGGTACTGTGGGTGGAGCTGCCGTTGGACTGACAGCAGCTTTTGCTTCACCACTTACAGCAGTTTTTCCTTTTTTAAACCATGTAGCAAAACGATCAAAACATTCGTAACCACTCCTACCATAAATACCTCCAAGTAATTCTCTCGAGTAAACACTGTAATCAGTTCTAAGTTCAATGTTTGCAATTCGATTAAACTCAGCTAGTGCTCCTTCATTAGTTGGCACAATACGTGCAGCAGCTTCTTCAGTAGCTTTTAATTGCTTTATCATTGTGTCAGCATTTTTTTGTGCGACTTGGAGTCTTTTCCATTCTACTGCTAACTTTCTGAATTGTTTGTACTTTTCTTGGTCACCTGCTAATAATGCCTTATGCATGTCACGAATAAGTTTGCTGGTAATTAGTTGATTTTCTCCAGTGGTAATAAACTTTAGAAGATCATCTTCATTTGATTTAATTATTTTCCCTATTCCTTCAAAGCCTTTTTCTAACCTTGTTATTCCTTGTGTTAATCCTTCTTTTGTTCTTGCTAAAGCTTCTCCCAATTTAGCTACTTCTTTTAGTTCATCACCTTTAACTACTCTAAAACTTTTTAGCTTTGCAAGTTGAAAAGCTTTTCCAACTCCTACTCCAACGCCAGGTAGTATGCAAAATATACTAAGCCCTGTTGCTGCAGCGTTTAATAATGTACTAAAACTAAATACTCCTTCATTTTTTGCAGATGATAGTGTGTTTTTTAAGCTATCAAGTGCTTGTAGTGCAAACCAGCCAGCTGTAACAGGTATAAGCCATGGTAAAAAGAAAGATGCAATTGGTAATCCAATACCAATTAAAGTAAGAGGATTAGTAACAGTACCTGAAATTAAACTAGTTATTGCAGTCATGACACCGTTTCCAAGTTGTAGTTTTTGGATTTGATCTGCAGTTTTCCAGGTGTCTTTAAATGTTTCTTTAATACCGTCTTTAGAGACCTTATCAAAAACTCTTGATAAGTCTGCTCTTATAGTTCTTGCAGTTGTGGCTGCTATTGCTGCTGCATCTACACTAAGTACAAACATTTATTTCTTTCCTAAAATATTTTTCTTAAATAAAACGATCTTATAAAAACCAGTTTCCTGGTTCTGTTTATAAAAAGGCCTTTTTTATAAAAGTTGATAGCTTAAAAATTAAGAAAGATTATGAAGAAATTAATTCTCTTCCTAGCTTATAAGCTTTAACTAAACGTTTACCTAAAAAAAACCCATTGTACATAACTTTTATATGTGAGCTGACTTCACCACCTACATTAATAGTACATGCTCGTAAAAGTCTTACAAACTCTCTATAATGCATAAAATCATTTTTTTCAAAATAATCTTTTAAATAATCCTGTAAATAGTTTTCCAGCTCTTTATCATTATCGTTAAAAGGTTTCGAGGTTTCAAGGTTTCGAGGTTTTTGTTTACCTAGTTTATAAACTAATAAATATCTCATACTTTTTCTTGCATTTTCAAAACATCTTTTTAAGCTTGAAGCAAGTGCATTACTTTTTTTTCTTACAATGTCAAGGTAGTCTTCAAGATCTTTTAGAATCTCTATGTCTATTGAATTAGACAATGCTTTATCTAAAAGCTCAAATTCTTTAATATTTTCTATAGCCAGATCATTCATGATAAACTAATTTTATGCCAACTTTAGAAAAGTCTAAGATTCATTCAACAGCAATAATATCACCCAAAGCAAAGATTAGTCCTGGTGTAGAAATTGGACCATATTCTGTTATTGGACCTGAAGTTGAAATTAATGAAGATACTTATATTGGACCTCATGTAATTATAGAAGGAAGAACAGAAATAGGCCCGCATTGCAAATTACTTGGAGCATGTAGTATTGGATTACCTCCACAAGATCTAAGCTACAAAGGTGAGGACACAGGAGTAAAAATTGGAGAGAATACTGTTATTAGAGAATATGTAACTATTCATAGGGCAACAAAAGAAGGATTTACAACTATTGGAAAAAATTGTTTTTTAATGAACTATGTTCACATTGGCCACAATGTTCAAGTTGGAAATAATGTAATCATGGCAAATTCTACAATACTTGCTGGTTATGTTATTGTTGAAGATTATGTTTTTATAAGTGCACTATGCACTATTCATCAGCATTGTAGGATTGGTGAGTCTGCAATGGTCGGTGGTATGACAGGAAGCAGACTTGATCTGCCTCCATATTTTATAGCTGATGGAAGACCTGCAAAAATAGTTGGAGTAAATAATGTAGGTTTAAGAAGACGTGGTGTTAGATTAGAAGTTAGAAATGCTCTAAAGGAAGCTTATAAAATTATTTATCTTTCTGATTTAAATACAACAAATGCTCTTGAAAAAGTTCAAAATGAACTTATCCAGTTTGATGAAATTAAAAAACTAATCCAATTTTTTAAATCGACAAAAAGAGGCATAGTTTAGTGAAAAGAATATTTTTATATTTTTCAATATTTGTCATTGTTGTTTTATTAGATCAATTTACTAAAAGATTCATGCTTGAAAGTGTAGGATTAAATAATAGTAAGCCTTTTATTCCAAATGTAATGCAATTTTTAGTAGTTCAAAATAGCGGTGGTGCTTTTAGTATTTTTAATCAGTATCCAGTTTATTTTAAAATTATTGGAGTAATTAATGTATTTATTTTTTCTTATTTAACATTTTGTTCTGTAGTTAAACTTAGTAACTTTATGAAAATTGGTTGTAGCTTGGTTTTAGGTGGGACAGTTGGGAATTTAATAGACAGGTTTTTGCTTAATGGTGTTATTGATTTTTTAGATTTGCAATTTATTAATTTTGCTGTGTTTAATTTAGCTGATGTGTTTATTGATCTTGGAGTTATATTAATCCTAATTGAATGGATAAGGAAAAGGTAAGTGGTAAGAGTAGGGGCTTACCATGGTAAGCCCTATAAAAAGGAAAGAACACTTATTGTTTCAGATAAATTTTCTGGGGAAAGGTTGGACAAATTTGTTTTGAATCAGGTAGGAGCAGATCTTGTGTCTGCTATTTCTCGTACATTTATAAAGAGATTAATCAATGAAAATCAAATTCTTATAAATAAAAAAACCACAAAGTCCGGCTATAAAATAAAGAAAGGTGACATAATTTCTGTTTCTCTTCCTGATTTAAAAGAGATTCAAGTTGAACCTGAAAATATTAAATTAGATGTTGTATTTGAAGATAAGGATTTAATTGTAATTAATAAACCACAAGGGATGGTAACTCATCCAGCTAGTGGGATTTACAAAGGAACACTTGTTAATGCACTTCTCTATCATTGCAAAAATTCTCTCTCAGGAATTAATGGTGTTTTAAGGCCTGGTATTGTTCATAGACTAGACAAAGATACATCTGGTTTAATCATTGCTTGTAAAAATGATAAATCACATAAAGAAATTGCAAAACAAATTCAAGAAAGAAAATTAAAGCGAAGTTATTTAGCCATTGTTCATGGGAAACTTGAATATGATCATGGAACAATTAATAAACCAATTGGACGAGATAGAATTCACAGACATAAAATGGCTGTTGTTGCGGGTGGAAGAAAAGCAATCACGCATTATAAGAAAGTAGAGACGTTTGGCCAAACGTCTCTACTGGAATGCACATTAGAAACTGGTCGTACACATCAAATACGTGTTCATATGAAAAGCATTGGACACCCAATTGTAGGTGATAAAATCTATGGTAAGAAAAATGATCCTGCTAATTTAATGATGCTTCATGCATATAAGCTAGTGTTTTTACATCCAAGAACTAAAAAAGAGATTAAGTTAGAGTTAACTATTCCAGTAAGATTTATTGAGTTTCTTCTAAATCAAAAGCAGTAGGATGTACATTTAGAGCACTATGTAAAAGATTTAAAAACATTTTTGTTCTGTATTCTTCTTGTGGAGTATCAGTTAATGAAGCTTGTATGTTACCTTCAAAAAGTAAATTTGGTTTATTTTCAATTAAATTTAGTAAGTTAGCTAACACTGCTGTTCCTTCTGGAGGAAATTTATTAAATAATTCATCAATTTTTTCATTATCTGCTATTTCTTCCAGTAATGGTTTAATTTTTCTTATTAAGAGAAATTCTAAAGTTGGATGTGTTGATTTAATTTGTTTTTCAAGTTCTTGGTTATAGCTAGGATCATTTGGGTTTGCTTCAAATTGTACTAACTTTCCTTCTAATTCTGTTCCTTTTAATGGATGAATTATACACAGTACAATTTCTTTTATCCGTGTGCTTGTTTTAATTAATATTGGGTCTAATGTCATAATTGTAAATCACCTTAATATCAGTAATCCCATAAATGACAATTTTAAAACACCTTAAAGTACAATAAATCTATGAAAAAATTCTTTAGATTATCAACATTAGTACTTATTTTACTTGTAGCATTAATGATTTTTCTTAACAGTTCCAATAACATAATGCTGGAGTCAAGCTTTTTAAGCTTAAGAGTAAATGTAGGATTTTTAATTTTTTTCTCAGCAATACTTGGTAGTATTATTACTTTACTTTTTGGTATTTCAAGGCGTGTTTAAAATCTGCCCTTACAAACTTATTAAAGTCCCATAAACACCTTTTACTATTTCTGCCATCTTCTCATAGCTTAAAGTATCTGGTGTATCTGTACTTTTATGATAATTTGGATTCCTAAAATCAGCTGTATCAGTAACCATTAGAGCTTTGTATCCATGAGCATAATAACTGTCATGATCAGAACGGCTAATATCCGGAATTATAATTCTGGGAATGCTAATTGATCTAACATCAATCGAGCTATGTTTTTTTAAACTACTTTTTACTTTTTGTATAAAATCAAAACTATTTAAATTTCCAACTACACCAATAAAGTCTCCAGTAACTGGATAAAAGAGTTTAAGTAATTTGGAAGGATATTCCTGGGAATTTTCCAAGTCAGAGAAATATCCAATCATTTCAAGAATAATTGCACCAACTACAGGTACATTTTCTTTTTTTAATGATTTTGCATGGACATAACTTCCCATGTAAGGCACATGTTTTACTAGCTCACCATTGTCAAGTGCACAATGTGGTCTTTCTTCAGTAGTGTATGCAACAACATCAATTCTTTTTGTTAGTCTTGGATTTTTTTCTTTTAATAATCTGCTAATTTCAATGATCCCAGCAATTCCGCTTGCATTATCATCTGCACCAGGAGTTAAACTTTCTGCTTCAGAGTCATAGTGTGCACCAAGAATTATCCTTGGTGCATTTTGTGGTCCAAAAGAAACTATTAAGTTTTTATATTCATTTGAGTCTCCTGATGGACCCTCAAATTTTTGTTCAGTAACTTTCAAACCCATATTATTCCATTGACTGCGGATATAATCTCCAGCTTGATTTAAACCATTTATATTGTTTACATGTCTTTGTAAGCTTGATAAGTAACTTACATGGTTAAAAAGATTTTCTTTCATAGGGGTTGAAATGTTAGTTATTGGTCTTTGCACAGACGTAGAAAAAAGCTTAGAAGCCAATCTAGATACAAACATAATTAGTTTTTAAAGTATTGTTAGAAAGTATATCACGAAGGGTAATAAAGACTTTTGTAGAGTTTGAAAGCAAACAAGAAGAACTTAAAGAAGTTAATAAATTAATATCTCTTGGTGTAAGTTACATAATTACGAATCAAGCAGAAGAATTGTATAAAGTTGTAATTTTGCATGATAATTGTTAAAAAAATATAATAATGTTAGGTTAATCTGCTGATGTGGTATAAAGTAATAAAACTAGCAATGATTAATTTATCTACAAGCCATGGCAAATTAGTTAAAAGAAATAATTCTTATTATTTCTGGTTTTATTTAAACTTTGCAAGAGCAGGTAGATTTTAGTTGTAATTATAATTTGTAACTTATTAACCCTG
This sequence comes from Candidatus Melainabacteria bacterium, assembly GCA_016193285.1. Lineage (NCBI taxonomy): Bacteria > Bacillati > Candidatus Melainabacteria > Candidatus Melainabacteria bacterium. The sequence continues at coordinate 14,355 of JACPSL010000002.1, read as the reverse complement.
CTCTAAAAAAAGCAGGGTTTTTTATTTTTAGGAGGAGAAGAAGGAAGTATGAATAACAAAAGTAGTGATGGAAAAATTCAAGTTGGTGATATAACCATAAACCCAGGTAAGAATTTTTACATAGCTGGGCCATGTGCAATTGAATCAGAGAGCCAAATATTTACTATTGCAGAGCACGTTGTAAAAAGTGGTGCTACCTTGTTTAGAGGTGGTGCTTATAAACCAAGAACTTCTCCTGATTCATTTCAAGGCTTAGGTACTTTAGGCTTAGAATTATTATTTAGTGCAGGAAATAAATTTAATGTACCTGTTGTTACTGAGGTTATAGATGCAAGCCAGATAAGTACCATTACTTCTGCTTCAAAAGGGCATCCTTTTATTTTTCAAATTGGTTCAAGAAATGCCCAAAACTATTTTCTTCTTAAAGAAGTAGGTAAAACTGGTATTCCTGTACTTTTAAAAAGAGGCAAAGGATCTACTGTAGACGAAATGGTTTTAGCGGCAGAATATGCAAAGGCTGGCGGCAGTCCAGTACTAATGTGTGAAAGAGGCATTACCACTTTTAGCTCTGCTTCTGGCACTGGTAGGTTTACTGCTGATCATATAGCAATTTTAAAATTTCAAGAAGCAGGTTTTATTACAATTTTTGATCCAAGCCATCCAGCAGGGAAGAAAGAATATGTAACTCCTCTTGCACTATCTGGAATTGCACTTGGTGCAAATGGATTAATTATTGAAGTTCACAACAATCCAAAAGCTGCACTTTGTGATAAACAGCAAGCATTAGAGTTAGATGACTTTAAAAAATTAATGGAAAAAGTAAAAAATATTGAAATGGCTTTAAGAAATGGTAAACTATATGCCTAATTGCTCATTACTGTTTTGCTTAATCATTTCAAAGACTATTTCATTTCTAACAAAGCCTTGACACTCAGGAGTATATTCAATTTCATATCCTTCGCCAGAAATTCTATCTCTGGAAATACTCTTGGTTATTATTTTCCCTCTATAAAAAAGTTGCCTGACATATGCTGGGTTTTCCAGATGGTTTATAAGTTTTAAAGTATAAGCGTAAGTAATTTCTTCAGGGATAACAACACCTTTTAAACTAGAATTTTGATACTGGGCTGTTTTAGTTTTGGTTAAATTCAAATAAGTGTCAACCGTAGCAGGATAAATAGATCTAAATACAAAAAAATCTTGTCCTCTTGAACTAAGAATTATTTCTTTCTCAATTTGGTCTTCTTTAAATGGTAATCTTGAATTACAAAGTGAATGAGTCATCGGTTGGCGAAGAGGAGCTTCTATTCTTTTAATGGATTTCTTTTTAAGTATCCATGTCCCGTCAAGTACAGGCAATTCATCATGTTGAAAAGTAAGAACTAATGTTTTTTTCGCTTGTAAATTATCTAACTTATTTAGCAAGTTATCGTACCGATCAATGCTTGTACTTTTTGCTGGCAAACAAAATGTTAAAAAAATTATTAACAGGCTTATTTTTAATTGAATTTTCATAGCACTAGTAAAAAGCATGATTAATTAAAGATTTGACAGTATAAGCAGTTATTTACCTTCTTCCTTGTCCCTTTTGATGCTAATCTCAGTTTCTGGAGTTTTTTCTGATTCGCTTTGTAAGCTTTCTATTTTTCTTTTTAGTAGATTCTTATCAAGTAAATCCTTATCAGTTACTTTATGTGTTTCAATTACAAACTCAAACTTAAATATCCCTAATATGCTTAGTGTAATTAATATGATTAACCAAAGTATTAATGCTTGCCAAAAGTTGACAGTTAAATCTGTAAAATTTTTCCCAATCGCAGTATTCCAAAATAGTTCAATCATTGTTATTGGCAGGAAAGTTACCAAACTAATAATTAATAATGCAACAAGAAATGTAGTTAAAGAATTTAGTTTATATATTTTCATGGCTTTATTCTACCAATTTTATAAATTCTTGCTCAGTTAAGACTGGAATATTTAATTCTTTAGCTTTTTTTAGTTTTGATCCTGGATCTTGCCCTAAAACCAAATAGTCAGTACTCTTACTTATGCTAGAAATTGCTCTTCCTCCAAGATTCTTAATTAATTCTTCAGCTTTGTTTCTTGTCATGCTTTCTAATGTGCCTGTTATTACTAAAGTCTTTCCAGCTAGTTTACTGTCTTTTATTTTAGTTTTTTTAGCATGTGTTTCAATGTTTGCTTTTTTAATTTTATTGATTAGGTTCTTTGTAGAGTCAAGTTTAAAATATTCAATAATTGATATAGCAATTTTTGGACCAATACCATCAATATTTGAGAGCTCTTCAAATGTAGCTTTAGAAAGTTCTTCTAAAGAATAAAGTCTTGTTGTAAGTAACTCAGCAATTGTTTTTCCTACATGCCTAATCCCAAGTGCATAAATTAAACGATCTAAAGTTCTGTTTTTACTTTTTTGAATTGAGTTAATTACATTGCTTGCTGATTTTTCTGCTATTCTTTCTAGATTTTCAATTTGCTCTTGTCTTAAGAAATATAAATCAGCAGGATCTATTATTAATTTGTTTTTTAATAATTGTTCAATAATTGATTCACCAACACCATCAATATCCATTGCATCTCGTGAACACCAATGTTCAATACGTCTTTGAACTTGTGCACTACAAGTAAAATTTATACACCTAAACGCTGATTCTTCTTCTTCTTTTTCTACTTTTGAGTTACAGATGGGGCACTTTGTAGGAAGTTTATAAGGAGGATTTTTGTGTTTTCTTTTTTCTTGATCTACTGAAACAACTTCAGGTATAATTTCACCTGCTTTTCTAACAGTGACGATATCTTCTTCTCTGACATCAAGCTTGTCGATAATGTCTTGATTGTGGAGACTGGCTCTCTTTACAAGAGAGCCAGCTAATAAAACAGGTTCAAGATTTGCTACTGGTGTCAGTACCCCGGTTCTTCCTATATCACAAACAATAGATAAAACTTTTGTTTTTGATTCTTCAGGTGGATATTTATATGCAATTGCCCATCTAGGGCTTTTAGCAGTATAACCAAGTTCATCATGTAATAAAAAATCATTTACTTTTATTACTATGCCATCAATAGCATAAGGAAGCTCATGTTTTTTTTCATACCAGGAGTTACAGAATTCTTCTACTTCTTTTAAGCCATGGCAAAGCCTTGATGTTTTATTTATTTTAAATCCTAATTCTTTTAATCTTTGTAAATTATTCCAATGAGTTTTAGTTTGCCAAACACTTCCATAAACAAACATATCTAAATCCCTACTAGCTGTAACTCTAGAGTCATATTGTCTTACTGAACCACTAGCAGCATTTCTTGGATTTGCAAAGATTTTTTCTTCTTTTTCTTTTTGCTCTTTATTTAATTTTTCAAAACTTTTAATTGGCATAAAGACTTCACCACGTACTTCAAGAAGTCCTTTAAATGGTTTATTTAAAACAATAGGAATTGATTTTATTGTTTTAATATTGTTTGTAATATCTTCACCAACATCACCATCTCCTCTTGTTGCACCAAGTGTTAAAATGCCATCTTCATATGTAAGTGCAACTGCTAGCCCATCTATTTTCATTTCACAAACATAATCTATTTTTTGTGGACCACCAAGAATTCTAAAAATTCTTTCTTCCCAATCTTTTAACTCATCAAAGTTAATAGCATTGTCTAAGCTATAAAGAGGAGTCTTATGAGTAACTTTTTTAAACTCAGAAACAGGTTCAGTACCTACTCTTTGGCTTGGACTATCTAGGGAAATCAGCTCAGGATATTTTTTTTCAATCTCAATTAACTCCCGCATTGCTGCATCATAAACAGCATCATCTACTTCTGGATTATCCAGAACATAATATGCATGATTCCATTGGTGAAGTTTTTTTCGAAGCTCTTCGGTTTTTTGTTTTATTTCTTTAGTTGACATTTTTATAGGTTTATATTTCTTCTAAATAGTCAGTTAGATTTTGAAGATTTACAATTCTTGTTTTGTTCATTTCGTATGATTCAGTACCACCATAAATAATGACTCTTGATTTTAATTGTTTTGGAAAAAGTTTTTCAATATAGTCTAAACCAATAAAGAATTCTTCATTTATAGTTTCAGAAGATTTAATTTCACATGCAACAAATTTATTAGACTGCTTGTAAAGTAAATCAATCTCTTTGTACTTGTCTTTAAAGAAATCTATGTTTACTCCTCTCCCCTGATTTAATCTGAACTTTAAGACTTCAGATACTATTAAGTTTTCAAAGATGTTTCCTCTAAGAGGATGATCTTGTAAAAGTTGAGGGCTGTCAATTCCAAGCAAATAACAAATCAGCCCTGTATCTGTAAAATATAGTTTTGGAGATTTAACTAGCTGCTTATTAATATTTCCATAAAAAGGCTTAATAAGGAAAATTATATAACTTGCTTCAAGAATTGACACCCATTCTCTTAAAGTAACAGAAGATACACCAACATCACTAGCAATATTACTAAGATTTAAAATTTGTCCACTTCTTGCAGCACAAAGAGATAAAAATTTTCTAAAGCTATTTACATTTTTAATTTCTTTAATTTCTCTTAAATCTCTTTCAATATATGTTTTAGTGTAATCTCCATAATAAACAGTAGGATTGATATCTTTATCATAGATTCTAGGGAATAGCCCAGAGTACATTAATTTATCGATCTGAAACTTTTCATTCTTCATTTTAATTTGTACGTTTTTTTTCTTTTGGAGAAAAGATTTTATATATTTTGATTTTAATAGTTCTTTGTAACTTAAAGGTAAGAGTTCAATGATGGAAGTTCTTCCAGAAAGGGATTGACTTACAGATTTTATTAGAGAAAAATTCCTACTTCCTGTTAAAACAAACATTGCATCTTTTTTTCTTTCATCAACAATGACCTGTATATAAGAAGTAAGCTCAGGTACATGTTGAACTTCATCTATAATTACACCATCAGGATATCTTGATAAAAATTTTTCAGGGTCATTTTGAGCAAAAGTTCTTTCTCTCAAACTTTCGAGGTTTACATATTCATAGTCTTTAAAGAACTCTTTTGCTAAAGTAGTTTTTCCTGATTGCCTTGGGCCAGTTATGGTAATTACTGGGTATTTCCCTGCTGTATAATCTAGAAATGATGTTACATCACGTTTTATCATATTATTATTATAGGCTTATGTAGATAAATTTAAACCACTACTTTAAATTTATCTACACATATGATTTAATTTCGTAGCATACTTCATGAAATGGTAACTACTCAGCATGTTAATTTATCTTAGGTTATCCTTCACGAAATTGTGCTATTTAATAAAGCGAGGCTTGATCCAATTTATTTGGGCGAGCCGAGCGGTCTATGGAAAGGTGGCTCGAGGAGCTATGTCACCGCAGAGCCACCTGAGTAATTACATAAAATGAATACATACTTCTTGATTGAGGTATATAATATATTAACAACTTAGAGTTGTAGCTGATTTCTGATTCTCTGATTCTCTAGAACGGGGCGTGGCTCAGCTTGGTAGAGCATCTGCTTTGGGAGCAGAGGGTCGCACGTTCAAATCGTGTCGCCCCGAGGGTTAGAACAATATAGATAGTAGTTTGTGGTGTCTTACTGTGTCCTGCTGGAAAGCAGGATAAGTTGGATACTTTGACACTTAATGAGGTAGCAGGGGATTTAAGGCTATCTAGACGCTCCATTTTAAGATTAGCAAAGGCTAAAGACCTACCTACAATCACAAAACCTTTTCCAGGTGGTTTTACATACCTTATACCTTTAAATAGTTATTTGGAATGGAAAAAGACTAGACAACTAAAAAAGAAGGAAGAAAACTCTCTATCAAACAAGACTTTTGTAAAAGAGCAAATAAGTGAATGGTTAGACTGGCTAAAAACAGGAAAACTCATTGGGAAACCACTTAGTGAACATACCATAAGACTTTATATTTATTGCTTCGGTATATATTGGAATAATTTAGTTATTAAAAGAGGAAATAGAAATTCTTTAATTTCTGTAGCAAACTTAAGGCAAGTTCTTGGAAGCATAGACCCTAAGAGCTTTAGCATAAAAGATAATCTATACAAAGCAATAAGGTCTTTTATTAAATATCTAATTATAAATGGCTTGGTGGATAAAAAATTCTTAGAAGAATTAAAAGAACTAAAACCCAAAAGGTTTTACCCTGCTAAAAAAGTTCATTGCAGTCAAGATGAATTTGAAAGGCTTTTAATAGAAGCATCAAGATGGCATAGTGGACAAACACCTTATGATGTAATCCTGAACAGTACAACAATTGCAACGATAGGTTTAGCTGGTTTAAGGGCAAGTGAGCTTTGCAATCTCAAAGTTCAAGATGTTGATTTAGTAAATAGAAAGCTCTTTGTCTATCTAGGCAAAGGTAAGAAAAATAGATTTGTAGGTATCAGTAACAGGCTTTATGATTATCTTGCCAATTATTTAAAATTAAGGCCAAAAACAAATCTAGAAAATTTCTTTGTAACTACTATAAGGTCAACTAGGGGTGAGCTTGTACCATTTAACACAGCCACCCTACTTAGAAAAGTAAAAAGGCTTTCAAAAAGAATAGGCATCGAAGTAAATGTTCATGGACTTAGAAGAACATTTGCAACAATAGCTGCTAATTCTGGTAAGCCAATTAATATTATTTCACTTGCTTTAGGACATGCTGATTTGAAAACAACACAAGGCTATCTTATGACTACACAGGATGAAGTTATTAAAGAGATGCAGGGGTGGTAATTATGGAGAGATAAGATAAGTGTCTTATTTAAAGATTAAATCTAGTGTAACTAGAATATTAAACCAACGTCTATTACTGATAAAATACTCTTAACATGGTAACTCCATCAACAAAGATTAAAAAGCAAGAATCAAGTATAAATTATTATGCTGGATTCAGCCACACTTTTGTAGAGCATGCAATTAAATCATCCAACATCAATGAAAAGACTGCTCTAATACTCGATCCTTGGAACGGATCTGGAATGACAACCTCTGTAGCTTATGATCTAGGTTATAAATCTATTGGAATAGATATTAATGAAGCAACATTGATATATTCCTATGCTCGATTAGCAGATTATTCAGTTTTAGAAGAATCTTTAAAATATGTAAGCACTTGGAAAGATATTGGAATTAAGAGCGTATCACCATTTGATTTTCTTTGGTTCACAAAAGAGAGCACTCAAAAATTGAGTGTTATAAGAAATAAAATTCTAGCTCTTAGAAAACCTATTATTCGAAATTTCCTGTCATATATTGCTATTAAAGCATTTAGAAAGCAGCTCATTGATTACTTTAGTTCAAACCCAACTTGGATTAAAAGACCCAAGAATGACGATGATTTAAGTAAATTTAATTTCGAAGAATGGATTGAGGAGTGTAGATCTTCTATAAATCACTTCTACGAACAAAATTGTTCTAAGAGAGTATCTAGATCTGTTTTGCCTTTATTAAGGACAGGATCATCGTTGGCTCTTCCAATAAGGTCAGGTAGCATAGATTGCATTATCACTTCACCACCATATTGTACTAGGATTGACTATGCTGTTATGACTCTCCCTGAACTAGTTTGGTTGGGTTACGATAATAATAAATTTAATGTGCTAAGAAGAAACCTTATTGGTACTCCAACAGTAAGAATTCTTTATAATTCTTTTAAGTTCTCAAGTAGGATAAAAAACTTACTCCATAGAATTAAATCTCACAACTCAAAAGCCTCGGCTTCCTATTACTACAAAACATTCCATGATTATTTCTATAATATGGAAAAAAGTTTTGACGAAATCGATAGGGTACTTAAATCGAAGGGGGCACTTCATATCGTTCTACAGGATTCAATGTTTAAAGATATTGATGTAAATTTATCAAAAATTTTTTCAGAGAGCTTAGAAAATAGAGGTTTTACTATTCTTGATGAATCAAGATTTATGGCTGCTGGTTTTAATTATATAAAAGGTAATGCAAATATAAATGAGGTAGTATTTAAATGCCAGAAAATGTTGTGAGTATGAATATTGCCAATGAAATAGCAGCCAAAAGAACTAAAGTAACTGTTGAAAAATTTACTTATGATTTATCATGGATAACTTCAAAGATTGAAAGTAAGCAACTGACAATTGCACCTTCGTATCAAAGAACCTTTGAATGGACTATTACTCAACAATCTAGATTTATTGAATCTCTTGCTCTTAATTTACCAGTTCCACCTGTTTATTTTGCGGAGAATGCAGATGGAGCATGGGAGCTATTAGACGGCTTACAAAGAATTAGTACTTACTTACACTTTATAGGAAAAACTAAATATTTGACTGATATTGACAGAGATAAATTAAATGAAGAAAGTCCTGAAGAAGATTTTGAACTTAATGAAGACGATGAATCAAACGAGGAGCCTACTGAAACAGAAAACACGGTAGACACTAATAATAATGTTGAGTACCTTGAATTAAAAGGTTGTGATATTGTAGAAGGACTAAATGGGAAGACCTACCATTCTATTGATGGAAAGATTCAACGTCGAATAGAAAATAAACCTTTAGATGTATATGTGTTTTCATATTCAAAAGATGATGTTTGGATGAGATATCACATGTTTACAAGGATTAATGCGGGTGGGACTAAACTATCTAATCAGCAGCTAAGAAATGCTTCTATACGTTTAATTGATAGTAAGTTTATTGACTTTATTAGTAATGATTTATCAAAAAACAAGCAGTTTTTAAATACTATTAAGTTAATAAAAAATCCTTCTACAGTTAAAAAAAATAAAGGCATGTTTTTAGAGGAACTTGTTTTACGATTTTTTGCATTTAAAAATAATCGGGACTTATATCAAAAAGATATAGCTCCTTTTTTGACAACTTATTTAGAACAGTGCAGCGCTAAAATTATAAAGTTTAATTATGAAATGGAAAAAAAGTGTTTCATAGATACTTTTAAGTTTCTCGCAGAGACTTGTAATAAAGATTCATTTAAAGTTAATCGTACAGTCAATCTAAATTTATATGAAACTGTTGTTTTGGTAATAGTCTCTCGAATAGACAGGCCTAATTTAATATCTGGTATAACAACTGAAATAATTAATGGTTTTACAAAATCTAGATTTTTTCAAAAGTCTGCTTATGTTGGTGGTGGGAAAAACACCAAAGATCTTTTACAAGTAAGGCTAGAAGGGTTTTCTAGTTATTTAGACTCAGCACGCACTGGTTAATTTTGAAAGTATCTTTCCTCTAATGTATAAACAAGAAATTGATAATTATAGCCAACAAATTCAGAATATTGCTGAGTCCGCAAAAGTTGAAGGATACTCAAAGTATTTCTTGTTATCAAGAGTTGTAATATTTGAAGGGTTTCTTGATGAAATGCTTGACAAGCTACCCAATTATGAAAGAGGTGAAGGTCTCGAGGAGAAAATAAATTCCTTTAAAAACAAGTATAAGATAAATCTTGATAAAGAAATAAAGAAGGAGTTATTTGCATGCCTTCATAAACTAAATAAACTAAGACGTATGATTGTCCATGGTGATTTTAATATACAAACTAACTTTGGTTTCTGTTATGAAATTGAAAAATATCTAAAAGATATAGAATACTTCTTTAACTGTAGTACTGAAGATGTAAGTGAATCTAGCTCTTCTAATAATCTTGAGTGGGCTTATATAGCATCTGATTTAAGGAACTTAGCAGATCAAATTGAAAACATCTACCTAAAGTAGCCAGATTAATAATGGATAATATACAATTAATAACTTTTTAAATCTAAAACCCAATCAGCACTAATATCATAAATTTCACACAAAGCTCTAAATTTTGACACTGGTATTTCAGTCTCTCCTTCTTCCAACTTATAAAGATTTACTCTATGCATTTTAATTTTGTGTGATTCATAGAGTAGATTTACTGCTCCTTGAAGTGACAAACCCATTGATTCCCTTGCTTTTTTGAGTTTTTTATACCACTTGGCCAACTGTTTAACCTCTTAAATACAGGTTAATTGGCTAAGAATGGTGCTGTTATATACTATATAACAACAATGTAGTATATGAGATAACAAGACTGTTCTTTGCTGGATTGTAAGGAGTTAAGAAATATGAAAACTGTAAAAATCAGCATACCCCTAGTATTAGCATTAATTTTATATACAGCATTCTCTTATACTACATACGCCGAAAGTGGTTCAGATAAATATACTCCAACTAAGCTTGAGTGGCTTGCAACTTACCTAAATTCAACCAACGAATTGTACAAAGGCTGTTTACCTAGTGAGAAAAGTTGCTCATTTGCTGACAGTCATAAAGCTCGTTTAATCTCAATATATTATTTACCAAATCCACCAAACACTATCACAGTAACAATTTTCCATGATAGTGAAAAAACAAGTGAAGCAGAGATTGAATCAGCATTTATTGGAGCAAGAATGGCTGTAGAAAATTTTGCAAAAAAAAAGAAATGGAAGTGGGTAAAAGTTCAAAAGAAATCAATTGAGCTACAGGAGCTTATAGACAGTTTTCAGACAATATATATGCACAGCAAGTGAACATAAAACCAAACCTAATCTAAACTTTCCCTCACTCCCCGCTCCACCCACCAGAGTATAGTTAAAAAGTTGAAGTAGAGCAAGAGTTAAACTTTTTGATTTTTTGAAATGTATTTTCTTTTTATTTACACTTATAGAATGTAACTTAGTCTACAAAGTTGAACTTAATAAAAAGCAAAGTAAGTATTATTTCTCTCGCAATGCTTCACAGTCCTTCTTTATTTTTATAAGCCAAGAGTATTCTTCATCATTAAGTTCATCTTCTTTTCTTTGCCAAAGGATTTGTTGAGTAATACTTTGTAGTTTAGGTTTTACTTTAGCGGTATAGGCATAGGGTTTTTCAGAGGTAAACCACCACCATAGTTTAGAAATGAAATCCAATAGTATGCTTGAATGCCCCCAAATTGCACCACATCTTCTATGATCATCACTATTGCAATATTCCTTGTGTACACTAGGTGTGTCTAATCTATACTTCCTTATAAGTTCAGAATAATAATGGTATTTTTCCTTCATTTCTAAAAATACCTGCTCTTTAGTGTTCTTCAGTCCAAGCTTGTCGCTCATCTGTAATATCTCCTGAATCAAGTTCCTGTTGTTTGAAATGATCGGCACCTGCAGAAGTCAGATATTGATCTGCAATCCAATTGAAAGATCCAAAATCTGATGTAATGACTTCAAACATAAAAATATCCCCCCTAAACTAGTTATTTACTAGCCTCCTTCTGTCTTTCCTTGGTTAAATTCTTATCGTCGTCATCATCATTTCCTGTGGAAAAAGTGATGACGACTAATTCTTAACTCGTATTTTGCCTAAACATTACATTACCCTCGTCATCCTTTTTAATCAAACCTTCAACCTCTAAATCATTAACTCTACGGTCAATGGTAGATTCGCTGGGCTTCCCATTCTTTTGCAAAGCCTGAATTAAATCTTTTCTAGTTAATCCAGGAGCAGGAAAACCTTTTACTAACTTTAAGATGTGTTCTGCAAGTTCATCTTTAGACTTTTTAATAGGCTCAATCTTTGCAACACCTTTATATTCAAACCCAGTTATCCCATTATTGTTTTGAAGTATATTCAGCTCAATAGGTGGTATCTTTTTAACATATCTGCACTTACCCATTTGTAATATCACCGTACTTTCATTTGGTTGACTGACATGGATCATACTTGCAGCAGCTCCTCCTAATGCACTTGAACCTCTAAGCAGATCAATAAGGTCACCGCCTTCGCCTTTTTTTGTGTGGCTTATTACAAGAACTGCACACCCTGCTTGTATTATCCTTTTAAATACTTGGTTGAGTTTATTTATTTCAGTAGAAGAATCTTCTTCGCCTTTGTGAATATCTCTAGCTGTATCAAAAACAACTAACCCAAACTTATGCTCTTTAATGCAAGCAATTAATCTTTTTACAGATTCCTCATTTTCAACCCTAAAAAGACCTGAATCTAAGTAAAAAGCTACTTGATCTGTCTCAAGTCCTCCAAGAGATCCAACTCTTAGTTTCATTTGGTATGGGTCATTGTCTTTATCAACAAACAATATCTTGCATTGTTTAGTTAAAAATTTGCCAAATGCAGGAATACCCCTTGCAATACAAAGTGCAAGGTACTGAGCTAGCCATGTTTTGCACACACCAGGCTTACCATAAATATAATTAATTCCTTTTTCAACAATTAAATTGGTTACAAGGAAAGATGTCTCAGGAATATCGTAATCTTTTAACTGATTCCAAAATACTACAGGTGGATCACCAAACTTCTCAACATCTTTGTTAATTTCCTCTTGCACATATTCTCTTGCTTCAGCAACAACCTTTCCATTAAGTGCACTTTTAAAAGTAGTTTCAAGCTCATTCAGCGAGAAACCTTCTTTTTTAGTGCGGTTATCATATAGCCATTTGACAATATCCCACACAAGGCTAGGATTTTTAGGAAACTTTGAATTAAGAGCAACTGAAAGGTGGTGGAAGGTGTCATTTCTATACTCCGCAATTTCTCCTTTATCAAGTTGCTCTTGTATTCTAACTTTTTTTTCTTGACCATGTTTTTCCCTATTTTCAGGAGTATCAATTAAATCTGGAAATACTTCATATGGAAATAAAGTTGGCGGATTTATTTCTATAGGATCTCTTTCTGTATATTCACCTACAGCACCTAGCTTATCTGACCAAGCTGTTGAAGGAGGCAGAGGAGTACCACCATCAAGAATAATATCAACACCTTCTTTATAACCAATAATCCTTCCAACTAAAGGTCTAGCTGGATCAATTATGTAATGGTAATGAAGACCACCACTAGGAGTTTCTACTACATAAGTCGGGTAATCTTTTAGTAATTCTGTAATTGCAAGAGCTTCATTAGAAAACTTCCCATCTTTTTTATCAATATCAATTACTACGCTAAGAAAACCATTGCTATTAAGTTTAATTATGTTGGAATTTGGATACTTCTTGAAAAACTCAGGTAACAGCATCCTATCTGGATAATCTCTCACATCATAAGATACTCGTTGGTTTTCCTTTGTTGGAAAGTTTATTTTAACTAAGTCGTTAAGTGGGAATTTTTTATCGGGTTCACCAGGCAAAGCATATAAATTTGCCTTTGCAAATGCATTTACTTTGTTAATAATTTTTAATTGTTTGTTTGTAAAGTTTTCAGATTGCATAGTTCACCTCTTGAAGGAGTCTATGAAATCAAGTACAATAAGAAATGAAAAAATAATTTGTACCTGATTTCTAAACTCCACTCTAACCAGTGGAGTTTTTGTTTTTATCCGACTGGAGCTAATTCTTTTTTCCTTTCTTTTGCATATTCTTTCTTTACAAGCCTGCGAATGTAACTTGAAATCGAACTTGACTCCTTATCAGCAAGGTATTTAAGTTCATTCCAAACAGATGCTATTGATAGGGTTTTAAGGTCATTCCTGCTATTTGGTTCAGGGATTAATTTATCCATGTTAAGGTGATTCCTCCTTTGTATAAGGCAATAAACTAACAGATATAAGTTACAAGGCTCTTATAAAAGCACAAAATATATAAAAACCAAATTACTTAGATTATTCGAGTGATACTTTGCTATTTATGTTAATTCGATTATTGATGTTGTTAAAGAGGATTTACTTCCCCTGTCTCCGGTTATGGTCGGTAGCCTTTATTTCGTTTTGCTGAGGACGTTCCTCAACACATAATCGTAACTCATAGGCTCAAGCCATGTAAATAAGTTAAACTTATTTATTAAGTTTTTGTTATGTACATTTTTCTCAAACCCAGTCTGTAAGCGGGTTCTAGTGTACACTAAGATTTGTTTTGATCGTGGTTGTGTGTTGTATACACTAAGCATTAAAAAGTTCTTCTATTATTATTGTTGTTCATCTATTTATACTAAGATAAATAAAAAAGCTATAATTAATAGCTAGAGTAAAAAACATTAGGAGTTTTAAATGTATGCATGTTGCAATAGATACAAATATTCTGCGTAAAGACTTCTTGTTGAAGAAGGTAGATTTGGATATTTTGTTTAAATATTTGAGAGAAACTAATTCTAAACTTATAATTCCAAGAATAGTAATAGAAGAAATCATTGGGAAACATAATGATTTGCTTAATGAGGCTTCAAATAGTTTGCAATCTGCTAAAAATAAACTGGCTGAAGCTGGACATGTATTAGAACGACTTGTGAAAAATTAAGTTCAAAAGCAGCTTAATCCACTTTGAGAATGTATGAGCAAGGTGAGCAACTCTCATTTCAAGTTTAGTGTAAATAGATTTATAACATCTGACATAACGATTAGCCATATGTTCTTGT
>JACPSL010000001.1 GCA_016193285.1 Candidatus Melainabacteria bacterium | reverse complement strand
TCCACACAAAGTGATACATTAACCTGAAAACATGATGAGTATTCTTCAGCGTCTCCACAAAGAGGATAGCTTAACATGCCTTCGGCATGTCAACTATCCTCCTCGGGGGCAAGCCCCCGAGATCGCCGTTGGCGGTTCGACATTTAACAATTAGTTTTTTTTGTATTTCAATGAATTAAGCTGGTCAAAGACCCAGAAGGTTATACTTATCTTTAACTGTTGATTTAGTTTAGCCCTTGAAAGTATTTGTTTTTCATTTGCATTCACCTCTTATTTTTTATTATTCTACTGCCCTAACATAACTTTTATCCATACAGGTAACTTCCTAAGTAAAATAAATTTTTCAGCAATTATATAAGCAAGATAAAAACCAATCACTCCAAAAAAGTATGGGTAACGAACTTGAACTTTTAGGATTTGTTTAGCTAATAAATTAAAAAGTTTTACTTTTTCAATAAATAACGTGGAACAAAAAGAAATTAATACACCAATTAACATATCTGAAGGATAGTGCAATCCAAAATACAATCTTGGAAGTATTCCTGTAAATAAGACAAATAAAATTGCAAAAATACCAATTGTTTTATTCCAGAAAAATAATCCAAAAGCAATTGTAGATAAAAGAGCAACAGTATCACTTGGAAATGATCCATGTTTAGGATTTCTTACCCACGCGTCTTTCCAAAGTGACTTTATATCTTTAGTTACAACAGGACTTTTAATTACACTTTCATAAGTAACAATTGGTCTTTTACTGTCAATTACTGCATTCATTATTTCTATAATGCCAAGTGTCAGCATAATACTAAAAAGAATAGCAAGAACTCTTTTATTTGCATTAATATCTTTTTTATATAAACCATATTCCCAAATTCCAATAACTAAAGCTACAAGTATTGCTGTTCTTAATGCATCAACAGAAAGAAAAATTAATGCAAGTGTGTCTAAAAAAATACATCTCCCACAATATTGATTAAAAAACAAAACAATAGAAATATCTAATTCTCTAATTTTTTAATTCTCCTCCTTATTAAGATCTATAAACCAAATTTCTTTTTGAGCTTTATAAATCACATAAATAAGTACAAGTAGATGGAAGCTAAGAAAAAAGAATAAAGAATTTTCTAAAATTACTTTCCCATAAACTGCACTAAGAGAATTAACAATGATTAACAGTAATCTTTCTTCAGTAGGCCCTAAGCCTAAATAACAAGTTTTAAATTTATTGCTTACTGAAAAATAAAGAAACGAACTTATCATAAACCCAGCCATTAATACAAAAAGAAAAAAAACATAATATTTGTAAATCTCATCTACAATCATAAAATAACCTAGAAATATGCTAGCTAAGAAAATATAATCAAGAAGATGGTCCATGTAATAACCCCATTTAGCAAGTCCATCGTTCCTATATCTTCCAACTGAGCCATCAAAATAGTCAGATAGATATTGAAAAAATATAGTAAGTGAAACTAACCAAAGCCATTTTATATTTTCTCTTGCAAAGTAACTAAATAAAACTATAAGTAAACTCCAAAGAATACTTAACAGTGTCAAATGATAGCTTTTAATCCATTTTGGTATTAATGAGACAAGAGGAGTTAAGTATTTTAACTCATAAGATCTTAGTAAAGACTCGCCATGTTTTTCACTAAAAGTAGATTTAAAAACTTCTGTCATTTGTTCTCTCTTGCAATATTAACATCAATAGCTCTATAATAACTTAAACATGCTTGCTTTTTACATTTTTTGTATTTTCTGTATTTTCTGTCCACTGTCTCCACCATGCTTTGGACATGGAGATGATATTGCTTTTAAAGCAAAGTTTAAAAAAATACCAACCAGTAATGTAGACATTAAAGGTACCGGAATTGAAACAAAAATAATTAAAGAAGAAATAGTCGATGATATAGTAAGAACAACAGGTCAAATTGAAGAAATCCCAAATAATAAATTTGATGTAAACTCACCAGTTCAGGGTAAAGTAATTTCTGTCCTTGTTGATTTAGGTACTATGGTACAAGGAGGTCAAGGGCTTGCAACTATCCAAAGTACTGAGATAGCAAAACTACAGTCCGAGCTTAATCAATCTGAAGCAGAGCTTGAGCTTGCAAAAAATAATTTTGACAGAGAAGAAAAGCTGTTTGAAAAAAGAATAACTGCAAAAAAAGACCTTGATGTAGCAAAAGCAGCACTAGCAAGTGCTGAGGCTAAATTAACTGCAGCAAGAAATAATTTAAAAATATTAACTAATCAAAATGAAAATTTAGAACAAGGGATTTTTACTATTAAAACTCCTAAAGCTGGAACAATAGTAGAAAGAAATATAACTATTGGTCAAGTTGTAAATGTAAACCAAATAATATTTCGTGGACTTGATTTAACAAAAGTCTGGGCAAGTGCAGATATATATGAAAAAGACAGAAGTAAAATCAATAAAAATCAAAAAGCAATTGTAATTTTAGATGGAGCACAAGATAAAGCTTTTACTGGAAATATTACATATATTGGTTCAGTTATAAACAAAGAAACAAGAACTCTACCAGTAAAAGTATTGCTTGACAATAAAGAAAGTGTTTTAAATCCAGGTGCATTTATTCAGCTAAATATTTCCACAGGACAAAAGAAAAACTTAATTGTAATTCCAAGAACTGCGCTTGCCCAAATTGATAAAGAAGGTACTGAAGGAAAACACAAACACATTGTTTATTTAAAAGAAGGTAAATTTTTTATTCCACGAAAAATTGAAGTTGAAGCACATGATTCTGATACAGTAGAAGTTATTTCAGGACTTACTCCTGGTGAAGTTATAGTTTCAAAAGGTACTTATCAGCTTGAGTTTGGAGAAGGGGAAGAAGAACATGAGCATATAAAGCAAGAAAAAACATATCCCAAGTGGCTTATCCCTGTTGGATTTTTAATTACTTTAATAGTTGGATTCCTGCTAGGCAAAAAGAAACCAAGAACTAGTTTATGATTGGCAAAATAATAAGATGGTCTTTAAATAATAGACTTTTAGTAACTGCACTTGGAATAATTTTATTTGTATGTGGCACTTATTCAGCAATAAACACTCCTGTAGATGTTTTACCAGAGTTTGCACCACCACAAGTAGTTATTCAGACTAATGCACCTGGACTTGCTGCTGAAGAAGTTGAATCTATAGTTACAATCCCACTTGAAAGTACATTAAATGGACTGCCAAATATCCAGGCTGTAAGAAGCAGTTCAATTGAAGGGCTCTCATTTGTAACAGTTGTATTTAAATGGGATACTGATATTTTTAGAGCAAGACAACTTGTAGCAGAAAAAGTACAACTTGCAGCTCAGATTTTTCCTAAAAACATTAATGCTCCTATTTTATCTCCAATAACTTCCCCAATTGGAAGTATTTATTTCTTTGCTCTGACAAGTAAAATTACACCGCTTATAGATTTAAGAACTTATGCAGACTGGGAAATTAGAAATAAACTTCTCTCAGTACCAGGTGTAGCCAGGGTTTTAGTTTATGGCGGGGATTTAAAACAATATCAAGTTTTAGTCAATCCTAATAAATTACGACAATATAATATCGGGTTAAATCAAGTAGTTGAAGCAGCTAATAAAGCAAATGTAATTGTTGGTGGTGGATACTTAGTAGAAGATGACAGAGAGTATTTAATTCGTGGTATTGGGAAGATTAATTCCATAGAAGAACTTGGTAATTCAGTAATCGCTCAAAAAGAAAATATACCAATTTATTTAAAAGATATTGCAAATGTAAAAATCGAAGCAGCTTTTAAAAGAAGTTATGGAAGTATAGATGGAAAAGAAGCTGTAATTATAGCCATTAGCAGACAGCCTGGAGTTAATACACTTGAAGTAAATAAAGGTATTCAAGAAGCACTTGACAAGATAAAAAAATCATTACCTCGTGACATAAAAATTACACAGACATATAGTCAGTCTGACTTTATTAATGTATCAATCAAAAACATTCTTTGGGCAATTTTTGAAGGTTCAATACTTGTCATTATTGTTTTACTTTTATTTCTAGGAAGTTTTAGAACTAGTTTTATTAGCTTAACTGCAATCCCTTTATCACTTATAGTTGCAATATTAATCTTAAAAGCATTTGGACAAACAATAAACTCAATGACACTTGGCGGTCTAGCTGTTGCAGTTGGTGAAATAGTTGATGATGCAATTATTGGTGTAGAAAATGTTTATAAAAGGCTTAGACAAAATAAAATAAGCCAGAACCCAAGACCAGCATTTGAGGTAATATTTAACGGGTCATGTGAAGTAAGAAACTCAGTTGTGTATGGGACATATATTATTACTGTAGTTTTTTTACCAGTTTTATTTTTAACTGGGCTTGCTGGACAAATATTTAAACCACTTGCATGGGCATACATTATTTCTCTTCTTGCTTCACTTGGAGTTGCACTAACTTTAACCCCTGCAATGTGTTTTTATCTTTTGTCAAAAAATGAAAGTCTAAAAGAACATGAACCCCAAATAATTACAATATTAAAAGAAAAATATTTAAAATTACTAGATCAGGTTTTAAATAAACCAAGGCAAATTTTTATAAGTACAGTAATACTCTCATTAATTGCAATAATTATATTTTTTACAATGGGGAGATCATTTTTACCTGAGCTTGGAGAAGAAAATCTTGTTGTCATGGCAATTGCACCACCAGGGACAAGTTTAAAAGCTACACAAAGAATAGCTCTAAGAATGGAAAAGAAATTACATAGGTATCTTGAAATAGTTACTATTGGCAATAGAGCTGGCAGGTCTGAATTAGACGATGAACCAATTTCAGCAAACACAAGCCACTTTGATATTACTTTAAAAAGTGGTTTATCTCAAGAAAGAAAAGAAGACTTGATTAAAAATATTAGAGAAGATTTTGAACATATTCCTGGAGTCATAACTTTAATCAGGTCATTTATTACTGAAACAATAGAGCAAGTTATAACTGGTCAAAGAGCACCAATTATTTTAAAGCTTTATGGAAATAATTTGGAAACACTTCAAGGATATGCTTCTAAAATTGCTTATGTTTTATCAGACATAAAAACACTACAAGAAGTACAAGTAGAACCAGTTACTAACATTCCTCAGATACATATAAAAGTAAAAAAGAAAGTCGCTGCTCGTTATGGACTGAGAACTGGCGATTTACTTGAGGTCGTTCAAATTGGTTTTAATGGAATTAGTACTCACCAGCGAGTTATTGAAGGACAAAAATCTTTTGACTTATTTGTCTGGTTTGATAAATCTTACAGGAGAAACATTGCTATTATAAAAAATACATTAATAGATACTCCAATGATGGTTAAAGTACCACTTGGACAATTAGCAGATGTCATGGAATCAACAGGACCAAATATTATAAACAGGGAAAAAGTTTCAAGAAGAATTGTAATTCAAGCAAACGCAAAAAAAACAGATATTTCAAAGTCTGTTGAAAAAGCTGAAAAGTTAATTAAAGAAAAAATTAAATTGCCTGAAGGATATACACTTGAGTTTGAAGGTGATTACAAACAACAACAAGAAGCAAATAAAAAATTATTTTTTCTCAGTATTCTTGTACTCGTTGGAATATATCTTTTACTTTCGCTTGCTTTTAAATCATTTAAGATTGCAACTATAATAATGATCAATTTGCCACTTGCACTTATTGGTGGAGTATTGGCAATTGCAATGTTTGATGGCGTTTTGAGTATTGCAAGTATAGTTGGTTTTATAACCTTGTTTGGTCTTTCAACAAGAAATAGTATTTTACTTGTAAATAGATTCTTTGATATTCAAAGAGAAAATCCTAAACTACCAATTGACGAAGTAATAAAACGTGGTGCACTTGACAGACTTCCACCAATTCTTATGACAGCACTAACTGCTAGTTTTGCAATGCTTCCACTTGCACTTTTTCCTGGTGCAGGACGTGAAATAGAACACCCACTTGCAATAGTAATTTTAGGTGGAATGTTTAGTGCAACTGCTCTTACTCTTTTGATCATTCCTGTAATATACAAAGAGTACGCAAGTAAAGTTTAATTGTTAACACATGTAACCCAAGGTTACATTCGTTACGTTTCTAAACAATTTGAAAAGAAAAAAAATTAAAAATTTATTTAAAAAGTAAAGAATTTTCTTTAACCAAAAATCATCAATACAGTAAATATCTCTGATTTGGTTAACTACTAAAAATTCAAAACTAAAGAATCAAGCCTTAAAACTCAAAACTCCAAACTCGAAACTCTTAAGTTCTTAACTTCTCTACAGGTTTTTTCCCGTCTTTTCAAAATTTACATTGTCTGATTGAATTAACAACCACTCGGCATAACGGCGAATCGGAGAAAAGAAAAAAGGAGATAAAAATGATCACGCTAAAATCAATTCCCACCC